>DASCRU010000116.1:0-17965 GCA_034400015.1 Candidatus Thalassarchaeaceae archaeon
CGAGCGCTAAGAATTGCGTCATCGATGTCTTCCCACATTTCCCTAGTATAGGTATTCACAGAAGTTTTGTCACCTTCAAGGGGTTCACCATCAGAATCAGAGATTAATTCAATGATGGCGACTCCATTCTCGGAAACACCGTAATTGACGAGTCGGTTCTTCATCAGTTTAAGTTCAGGCCAGTCGGACATGGACGAGCCATAAGAACGGAGCATAAGAACTTGAGTGCCCACATCAGTCAGACTCTATGAAGGAGACTTTACCTCCAGATGAACGAATTTCTTTCCATTCCATTGCAATTTCTTTGGCCCTATCACTCATTTCCCAATTATCTCTCTTCAATGCCTTTCTAAATGGCATTCTTCTTCCAATTCTTCCATCAGAAAATTTTGTTTTCTTCAGAAGGATACGATTTGTGAATATCCAAAGAAATCTTCTGATTAGATCTGGTCGATAGATTCGTTCCATGAATAGGAGCCCGTCACCGCCGTTCTTACGTTGATGTCTCATCCATAGATTTGCTAATCTCTTGAATCCTCTATCACCTACCCTATCAAGCAGCATTCGATTAGTTGCACTTAATTTGATGAGTGGGAGCAAACTCTTCCTAATTGTGGCATCATAATCTGTTCCATTGAGAATTGAATTCGCTGCCATAACACCACTAGTTACTGCATATCGCATTCCAAAACCCCACATGAAATCTTGAAGCCCCCCTGCTTCACCAACATAATATCGCCCATCAGAATAGTAGGTTGAAGGGATGCTGAAATCCCCCTTACCACCTACTCTCTTTATTGGAATTCGATCCAAGTCAGGATAGGCATTTTCGTACCAAGCTATTGTTTCATTCAGATATCTATTGGATGCTTTTTGTTTTCTCCAAAGACAGGTGCAAATCAATCCAATGCCGTCTATTATTATGAGATATGAATATGCTCCAGGGGCAAGCTTGTCATTTAGTTGAAAGGCTACATGGTTAGGATATGAAGTTCGGAAAACTTCGCCAAAAGCAACAGCACTAGTCTCTTTGGGACCAGCTGCAATGATTTTGCAATCTGCAGGATCGACTTTTGATTTATAGTGGATAGTGGCGCCTGCTTCCAATGCCATTCGCTTGAAGCCTTGATCAATACAATGTTCATCAGTTCCTCTTTCTACAATACGAAAGGCGATTCTGTCACTTTTGGGAGTTGTAACTTCATCATCCGGATGAATTAAAGTCATTTCATGAAAATCTGTGGATTTGAAACTCTTTGGATCCAATCCCCAATCAATCATCTCATCAAAGAAATCTCTAGAAGAGGTCCAGTTTTCCAAACCTTGGAAATCACCATCAAATCGTGCTCCTGAGTCCTCACGAATTTCGTGGACTTCTACCTTTTTTCCAGCTTTTGCTAGAATGGTAGCTGCTGCAAGACCTGATAATCCGCCTCCAAGAATGCGAATAATTTCCTCGCCGGTCATACTCGCCCTCAGATATCCACTTGTGATAGAAGACATGAATCCTCCGAAGCGCTCATGACCCGTCCAACGTATGGAGTGTCGATGGAGGACAGGGTAATCATCGAGGTCGAGCCTGAATCTCTTGAACCAAACCTTCTCCGAGAAAAACTTGGAGTTTCGGGGTCTGGCGCTGTGGTTTCATTTACAGGATTAACTAGAGGTGATGAGGAGGGCATCAAAGTTCATTCATTGGAATTTGATGCTTGGGAAGAACGATTGCCAATAGTTTTGGAAGAATTGGCAAAAGAATCCATCGAAAAGTTTGGGGTCGAATATGTCGCAATTTCACACAGAATTGGAAAGGTAAAACCCGAGGAACCTATTGTAGCAATTCATGTTTCTTCAAAGCATAGAAAAGAAGCGTTTGAGGCATGTTCATGGTTAATCGATTCCCTCAAGGCTCAAGCACCTCTATGGAAGAAGGAGGTTCGAGAGGACGGGACTCACTGGAAGGAGGGATTGGGTTGAATCAAAGAAAAGAGGCCATCATTTCCATAGGACACAAACCAATTGTCGAGCGAATTGCAGTTGCTACTGGACGTTTGAGAATGAGTTCTGAATCAAAGAATGCCATTCTGAATGGTTTAGTGCAAAAGGGAGATGTTCTCGAAGCAAGTACAGTTGCAGCAATACAAGCAGCAAAAGAAACCCCTCGTGCAATCCCTCATTGTCACCCAATTCCATTAGAATCATGCACTGTGGAATGGGATTGGGATGGAGATGATTTGATTTGCAAAGTCACTGTTTCAGCACATTGGAAAACCGGAGTAGAGATGGAAGCGTTATGTGCAGTTTCTACGGGTCTTCTTTGCGCCCTAGATATGGTAAAATCAATTGAGAAAGATGATACTGGACAATATCCCAACACTGAGATCCATGGTATTCGCGTGATTCAGAAACAAAAGGGGAATGGTCAGGTTTAGACACTGGCTTCATCTCGTATCTTCTATGGGACGCACTGCTGATCTTGCTGAGTCCTTTCTCCAAGCGACAGAAGCAGCGGCAATCGCAGCGGCAAAATGGAGAGGACGAGGTGAACGAAAACTAGCAGATGGAGCCGCAGTAGAGGCAATGCGGACAGTGTTTGATTCAGTACCTTTTGATGGAAGAGTAGCTATTGGTGAAGGAGAAAGAGACGATGCCCCCATGTTATGGATTGGTGAACCACTTGGAAACCGTCAAGGAGATTCTGAGGCACTTAGTATCGACATAGCAGTAGACCCTTTGGAATGCACTAATCATTGTGCAACGGATTCGCCAAATGCCATTGCAGTTCTAGCCGCAGCACCTCGGGGAACATTGCTTCATGCTCCTGATTGTTATATGGATAAGATTGCAGGTTCAGCAGAACTCTTGGGAAAAATTTCTCTTGAGGCTGATGTAGCCTACAATATTGAGGAAGCCGCCTCTGCTTTGGATAAACCCATTCGAGAAATTCTAACTGTTGTAATGGATCGTCCTCGTCATGAAGACTTAATCAAGAAACTCAGAGAATTAGATGTGAGGATTAGATTGATTGGAGATGGTGATGTTTCTGCTGCTCTAGATGCTGCTAATCCAAATTCAGAAGTTGATCTTCTGATGGGAGTTGGGGCAGCGCCAGAGGGAGTGATTACAGCCACTGCTCTTCGCGGACTTGGGGCTCACTTTGAAGGGCAACTTGTATTTCGAAACGATGGACACAGAGAACGTGCCGAGAAAATGATTGACGGAGATATTGAACGAATATGGCAACGAGATGATTTGTGCATGTCAGATGATTCTATCTTTGTGGCCAGTGGCGTATGTTCTGGATATCTTCCAGGAGTTGAATTTCGTGGGAAAAATGCAGTAGTACATAGTGAGATAATCGACGTGCAGAACGGAGAGAGGAATTTCATGAATCGCGAGTATCCCTGTGATTAAAACTTGGTCGAACCCTTCAAGGACCCATTCAGGATGCATTGAACATGGATACTGACTTATTGGAAGAAACTGCCAATTTCCTTGTGGGTCCAGGTAGAGGGATATTGGCTGCAGATGAAAGCAATGGTACGATGTCTAAACGCCTCGAAGCCGTGGGTGTCTCATCATCTCCAGAATCTCGAAATGCATACCGTGCGAGCCTCTTTGCTATGCCTACAATGCCTGAAGCAATCAGTGGAGTAATTCTGTATGACGAAACTATTCGTCAACAAGCCGTAGATGGAATGCAAATTCCAGATTACCTTACTGCTCGAAATGTTTTACCTGGAATTAAGGTAGATACTGGTGCAAAACCGTTAGCAGGACATGAAAATGAGACTGTTACAGAAGGACTAGATGGCTTGAGAGAAAGATGTGCTGAATATTTCAGCATGGGTGCAAGATTTGCAAAATGGAGGGCAGTGATTCGAATAGGTGGAGATTTACCATCTGATGCTTGTATCTCAACAAATGCCCACGCTCTCGCACGTTACGCTGCAATTTGTCAAGAGCAAGGATTGGTTCCAATCATAGAGCCTGAAGTATTGATGGAAGGGGATCATTCTGCTCAGCGTTGTTTTGAGGTTACAGCATTGGTTCTTGATGCAACTTGGAATGCATGTAAGACACAAGGAGTCTATCTTCCAGGTGCTTTGTTGAAACCCAATATGGTGCTTCCAGGAAAGAACCATTCACAAAGAAGTGATGTAGAAACATGTGCTCAAATGACCATAGATCTTCTCCACAATCATGTTCCTAAAGACATCCCAGGTATTGTATTCCTCTCTGGAGGACAGTCAGAGGTAGAAGCAACAGCACATCTCAATGCTATGAACAATATGGGGCCACATCCATTCGAATTGTCATATTCCTATGGAAGAGCTCTTCAGGCATCTACTCTGAAGACATGGGCTGATAACCAAGATAATCTTTCCATACCACATTCTGTCTTTGCTCATAGATGTAAAATGGCCCACCTAGCAAGATTCGGAAATTGGTCTGAAGATTTAGAGGCCTGAGGGGCATGCGAATTGTTTCTTGGAATCTCAATGGGATTCGTGCAGCTATTCGAAAAGGATTGGATGAGTTCATTGATCTCTTAGATGCAGACATCTGGATGTTTCAGGAAGTACGTGCCTTTCCTGAACAACTTCCAAAAGATTGGAAATCCCCAGAAGGATTTGATTTGGCTTGGCATCCTGCTGAAAAGAAGGGATATTCAGGAGTTTCAACATGGTCAAAGATTGGAATGAATGTAATTGGAACCGGAATGGGTAGAGGAGATGATCCAATGGATCTAGAAGGACGGATCCTGACCACCGAACATTCAGGGATACGTTGCATCAATACATATCTCCCTAGTGGTTCAGCAAGAAATGATCGACAAGTGTTCAAGGAACGTTGGATGGAAGATTGGCTAGATTGGCTTTCTCCAAATCTTTCCACCGACACTCCAGTGATAGTTGTAGGAGACTTGAATATCGCTCATCAGGAAATCGACATTTGGAATGCACGTTCTAATCAAATGACTTCTGGTTTCCTCCCTCAAGAACGTGAATGGTTTAACCGTCTATTAGGTACAGGATGGCACGATTTATGTCGGCAAGATTGGGGGGATACTCAGGGGCCTTACTCTTGGTGGTCCAACCGAGGTAGAGCACGAGAAGAAGACAAGGGGTGGCGAATCGATTACATTCTAGGAAACGATGCTGCTCGAGAATCTTTTCAGAATGCTAAGATTGTTCGTGCTGGAGGATTACAGGTTTCAGATCATGCTCCAGTTGTAGCAGATTTCAAACTTTGATTAGACTCTTCTTCTCAATCGTTCCATTAGAGCATCAGATTCACCTAATGATGCGAGACAAGATTCTACATCTCCAGAATCTAAATCATCCTTTGCTTTCGAAATTAAGGCTTCACAAGATAATCTATCTTTGTCTCCAGGACCAATTCCCGACGATTCAAGACGATTACGAAGATTTTTCCACTCTTCATCGATGAAATCCAACAATTCCTTGGCTTCCCCTTTTGCTGCAGACATGGCATCTAGATTCGAAGTTAATTCTTCCATTTTCTCAAGAGCAAGTCTCCATTTTCCTTCTTTGGTATCGACTAAGATATTTTGCAATATTTCTTCCCATTCATCGCTCTTCTGATGGCCTTCCCATCGTTTTCTCAATGTTTTCCTTTGACGAAGTGCCCTTTGCATTGAGGATTTTGCCTCTTCAGTAGCTGTGATTTCTCGAATAATAGAGTCTGCTAATCCCCTCGCCATCGAGCCGTCTCCTTCTTCTAATGCACTAATGGCATTTGCAAGCATGTCGTCCCAAATTTCGGTATCTAATCCATCGGTACGAGACAAGACCTCTGTGGCTTCTTCGACTTTGTTTTTCGCAGCCTCCATAGCTTCTCCAAGATTAGAAACATGTCCTGGGATTGCTTGAGCGATATTTAGGGCATCGCCAGGGCTCTCTGCATCCAATGCCTCTTCAGCAGCCTGCATCAATGCCTGCATTCTATCAAAATCTGAACCAGATAAACCTGAAACTGCATCTCTTGCTTCTTGGATTGCCTCTTCAGCATCTGCCCAGTGATTAATGATATCCAACGCTCTAACTTTTGCTATTCTGAATAATTTCTCAGCTTCTCGCAGACTTCCCATTTCTGCTTCTCTTTTCCCATGTAGCATCGCTTTTCTAGGCCGTTCTGCCATTGGTGCAATCCCTTCTGAAACTACTACGTTTTCTTCAGCATCTTCTTCTATATCCGAAATATCTCTAGATAATGATAGAATACGGTCAATATCATCTTCAGCGGCTGCCAATAACCTCATTCCTTCTTCATAATCGTTCCATCCAACTTCATTGGCTCTTTTGAGTAAAGAAGCGGATTGATCAATAATGGCTCCAGTTGCTCTTACTTCCAATACTCGTAGCATTAGAGAATCATACTTATTTGAGAAAATCTTCCTAGATTGTCTGTCTTCTTTACCCAATCTCAAATCTAGAGAGAAAATGATTGATACAAACAAAACTGGAAGAAGGAAATAAATTAGTTGATTTTCATTGATGTTTGATAATATCCAAGCAGCAGCAATCGCCATTCCAATCAATCTAGTCAAGGCCCTATATCGGATGACTCCAACATTATTCTCGTTTTGAAGAATGAAAGAATGACTAGAGAATAGAATAGTACCTGCTCCAATCCAAGCTATCGCTCCAACTAATTGATGAGTATATACTTGAACAGTTACCGCTTGTATACCAGCGATAATTAGTAGAGGACCAATTATTCCTGAAATTGTAGCTAACCGTGTTCGTTCCTCCGGCCCATTTTGAATAACATCGGAAACCAATAATGCCGCACCTGAAAGAATAATCAGCGGGACTATCGTTGATGCATCAATTCCATTTTGAATCCCAGGAAATGCGGAATATGCACCCAATACAATCGAGCCAAACATCACTACAAAACCGAATCTATCCGAATATACGCGCCATTGAGACAACGCCTTATCCACAGGATCTTGGCTGGTCTCGGTCGCCTGCATATTTCTCAACGAGGGCTCCACCGTCATGAAGCGTGCGGACTCATGGGCTTCCAAATCGACGGTCGAACAGTATTCCTGCACAATACGCAATGAGAATTACCTTGATAAGAAAACGAGCTGTTTCTCTCCATGCTGGTTCAATTATTGGAGTTATTGATTCGGAAGAGTATGTTTCATCTCCTACATTCCACTGTACAGATACTGGACTTGAACCAGCAGGAAGAGAATCAAATGATAAAGATGCAGAAGTCATTCCAGGTCCATCCAATGTTGCTCCAACTGCAACTATCGAAATACATTGATTTTGAATACAAACATTTGCATCTGTAGATTCAGAACCTGAATTCTCTATTACTGCAGTAATTTCCCCAGAACGACCAGATTGTATTCCTGAAGGGATCATTACATCTGAAATAGATAAAAACGGATTCAAATCTGGATGGATTTCAATCATCATACTATGATGTCCGATGTTCCCCGCTAAATCCATTCCAGAGACTATCAAATCATGTCTACCAGGTTCTAATGGTGAGAGAGTAAAACGGGATATTGTCGCCCAGCTTTCATTTTCAAATAGAATTTGACCATTTAATTCAGCAGTCCACAATACATCAGTAATGGAATTTAGATCATCAAAAGAAGCATCCAAATCAATTTCGATTAAAGAAGAAGAAGTGGCAAAATTATCCGGCCCAAATATCGCATTATCAATATACAAAGCGGGTCTTGGAACTGGAGAACCAAGATCTAAACTGGTTATGGACCAATTCCTTTCGACAGAATTTCCAACAGAATCTGAAATTGAAACATGTAACCATCTGAGGGCCGGGTTTCGTTCTAAATGCCTTTCATCATTACTCATATGCATTCCATTAGTTTCATCCCCTTGTGGCCAGAGTTCAGCAAAATAGAGCCTATTGTCCGAACTTCTAATCCATCCTTCACTTCTATTTGAGGTGAGAATGATAGATACATTTTCACCATTTTCATCAACTGCATTGAAATCAAAAATGAGGGTGCTGGTCGCATTAACTTCAATATTTTCAGACGTCATTGAGTGGTTTATTTGTGCCCAATAACTTGGTTGATCTTCTAATAGAATAATACTCCATTGGGGGGCACTTCCATCAAGAATTAGATATCTATCGATGCTGCCTATTCTACCGTGAGAATCTATGCATTCTGCCAATATTCGAATCTCATTACCTTCTACATGAGATGAAGAATCGGTAGAAAAATTAAGACTGGGGCCATCTTGAATGGTTAATCCATTTGTATCTGTAACTCTCCAACGCATTTCAGCAAGATCTGGACCATTGTCCTGGCAAGTCATGGAGAGTTCAATCAAACCTCCAAGAATGGCATACTGTTCAGTGGCACCCGTTCCTTCTACAATGATAGTAGGCGGTTCATTTTTAGCAATATTCAAAGTAATTTGGCTAGTAACAATTAGTTCACTTCGATTGATTTGAATTGATTCTTCTGTAGCACTCAGTATCTCTTCCTGAGGTGAATATCTTAATTCCCATTCATGAGGAAGATCAATTGATAAATTTGCAGAATCCCTAAGATTTGCTCTAAAAGGAATATTTAGGATTTGCATATCTGTCCCGACAGAATTCCCTAGAAGTCTACCCGATTCATCCCACCCCCAAGTCATTTCATTTTGGAATACATTCCCAATTGCTGGATCTAAATACGCTCCAGTAGGATAGATGGTGTTTGTAGCCATCATTGATTCTCCATTCAGAGAACAACAACCTGTTTCTTCGGCATTTACCCATCCTAAAGAATGGAGATGTTCTGAAAATAATGTTGATTCATGCGAATCAACAACTCCGTCCCAATTCCCAAGAAACCGATCTATCTGGTAAGTTATTCCAAGGTGGGGAAACGGAAACATGGGGTGTCCAATATAGGATGGAAGTTGAATTGATGCAGCCCAATCTGCATAAATTACAACATTGTTCTCAAAATCATCTTCATCGAAATCTAAAGACATCGATGAAAGTGGGAAAGAAATCGGAATTGGAGTAGTAGATAACCAAGAATCTAGAGATTCAAAAAGACCATCGTCAAATGAATAAGATTGTGTTTCGGGGACTCCTTCAATTAATCTCCACATGTGCCATTCCCCATTTTCTATCCGTGGCAAACTTTGGTCTAATGCCCCATCAATAGAGAGCCAATTTTCCCACCCACTAGGTGAATGACGAACTAATATGGTTCCATTCCAACCATGATCTTGAGCCATGATGCGTAAACTACCCTGAGGAATGGCTTCTTCTAGAGAACTTCCATTCCAAAAAGAAAGATTCCAATTGCCCATTTGATCCAGACTTTCAATCCATCCAGGTGTGTTAGAGGGTAGAAAAATCGATTCGCTCCAAGGACTCCATTCTATTGTTTGATTACCAAGAAATCGAAGCAAAGAATCTTGATTGAAGGCATCAAATGATTCGGGTAGATTTTCAATAAAATTCGCCTCGACTACTGTTGTTCCAGATATATTCGGTTGAATTACAGGTATTCGTTGAAAATTGCTTGTTGAAATATTTCCTGTGGCCCCATTTAGTATCCTAATCTCCACTCGAAGCGCTTCTGAATTTTCAAGATTAATCTGTACATTTGTTCCATTAACTACCTCTTGGTGAATGATTTGACCTGACCATGCATTTACGAGACGGATTTCAGCATTTTGTAATTCAAGGGGCACGTCATTAAGTTGAAAATGAATTTGGAGAACCGATGCATCAACTTCATCTGCTTGTCCAATGGGTGTCGAAATTAACAGTAGAATTGCAATGATGAACAATGCACTGCGACGAATGGGTTCACCCCCATCGTTTTCCATCATCATGAATGATTGTAGAACCCTGTTCATCAATTAACAGGGGAAGAACTCTATTCTCCGGATTTAATGTTTCATTGAGACGCTTTCTCATGTTTTTATCGCCATGAACTAAGAAAAATCCGCCTCCTCCTGCTCCGAGGAGTTTCGCACCGGTTGCTCCTGATTCAATCAATTGATCATGTATCTGATCGAGCCTGTCCCCAGTAATTCCATCAACCAATGTCCGTTTTATTTGCCACGATTCTTCCAATAGCCTTCCTACTTCTTCAAGGGCTCCACTTTCCAAAGCAGATCTAACTTGAAACGCTTGAAGCCGCAGAGTAGATAATTCTTGAATTCTGCTTGAAGTCATTTCCTTTTGTTTTGAAAGAACAGAGCTAGCAGGACGAGTTAATCCAGTATACACTAGAGAAAACTCGTTTTCGATTCGTTTTTTGATCTCATCTGAAAGAATTAGTGGATCAATACTCACTGAACCATCTGGAAGGAAACCAATTGTGTTTACCCCTCCTATTGATACTGCATATTGGTCTTGTTTCCCTATTGGTTGGCCAAGAACATCAATTTCAATCCTACATGCCTCTTCTGCTAATTCCTTAGGGCTCATTTGTTTACCCCTCAGGGACGATAATGCATTTAGGAGACCCACAGTAACTGCTGAAGAAGAACCCAATCCCGTTCCTCTTGATGGGATATCGGCTATCGTGGTAATTTCAATCCCAGAAGTAATTCCTGTTGATTTCATTGCTTCTCGAACGAGTTCGTGTTGAACTTGATTAACATCATCGACAACTTCCATAGAAGAATAAGAGATACGTATTGAATCATCAAATCTTGGATTGACGGTCACGTAGATGTAACGTGCCATCCCAAGAGAGGTTACTGCGCCTCCATCTGGTTGGTTTTCATAGAATGCTGCAAGGTCAGTACCACCCCCACAGAAGGAGGCACGGACCGGCGTTCTACTAATCAGCATGGTACTGGGACCCAGCCCCCTCACATCAAGCCGACGGAGTGCCGTCAACAAAGAACTCAATTGAACGGGAAGGAATATGGTCGAAGTCCTCCCCCCTTTGAGGAGGGGACGAGCATGAGTGGCCTAATCACTGTGGATGACCTAACGAATGAAGAGATACTCTCGATACTTGATGATGCTGAAAGAATGCTTCCAATTGCACGTGGGGAAACGCATGCCCCAATACTTGCGGGCAAGGTATTAGCTAATCTTTTCTTTGAGCCATCCACTAGAACTAGAATGTCTTTTGAGACTGCAATGAAGAGGCTTGGTGGGTCTGTTCTGAATTTGGGAGATGTAGCCAATTCTTCAGTGGTGAAGGGGGAAACATTGTTTGATACCATGCAAATGATGGATGGTTATGCTGATATCGCGGTAATTCGTCACCCACGTCAAGGTGCAGCTCGTTATTCCGCAGATGCAGTTTCCATCCCAGTAATCAATGCAGGTGATGGTGCTGGTCATCATCCAACACAAACCCTTCTTGATTTATTCACAATTCGTTCTTCACATGGAACGCTAGAAGGCCTGAATGTCGCTTTAGTTGGTGACCTTCGTTTTGGGCGCACAGTTCACAGTTTATCACAAGCATTAGGACGATTTGGTTGTTCCTTGACATTCATTTCGCCATCTTCTTTGAGAATGCCAGAAGAGATTGTTTCTGACCTTCGTTCTTCAGGAGTATCTATCTCAGAAACAGAAGATCTACATGGAGAAATTGAGCAACTCGATGTGATTTACATGACTAGAATTCAGAAAGAGAGGTTTCCAGATGAAGATGAATACCACAAGGTTGCAGGTATTTTCAAACTCGCTAGATCTGATCTTGGTTCCGCTAAGAAGAACATGATTGTAATGCATCCACTTCCTCGGGTCAACGAAATTTCACCAGATGTCGATTCAACTCCTCATGCGATGTACTTCGAGCAAGCATTCTATGGCGTCGTAGCTAGGATGTCTCTCTTATGTCGTTTACTTGGGGTTGAAATTCCACAGGCGGTGAATGAATGAGTGAAGAAGGAATGCGTAGAGTTACTGCAATTCAAAATGGGACTGTAATTGATCATGTTCCATCCGGTTCAGCATTGAAAGTTCTAGGAATGCTTGGCTTGTTAGATAGTCGTAGCACACCGATTTCATTGGTAATGAATGTTCCAAGTAAGAAATTAGAACGGAAGGATGTAATGAAGGTAGAAGACCGAGAATTAACTCAAGAAGAACTGGATCGATTAGCTATTATTTCCCCAAATGCTTCTGTAGCCATTATTCGTGATTATCGAGTTGTTGAGAAGAGAACTGTTGAACTCGGTTCAGAATTAAGAAACATTGCACGATGCTCTTTTTCAAATTGTATTACCACAAATCCAAGAGAACCACTACCGCATAGAATATTGGTTCATTCCAAAGAACCCTTGGAACTTCGTTGTGCATATTGTGGCAGGATTCAATCTGTTGACGATGTTGTAAACAATCTGATATAATCCCTTAGGAATCGATGAAAAATGAGTCTAGGCAATGGAGTGAAATGATGACTGAGGAACCTTCAGTTGGTAAATTACCTCGCTTGGCTATTATTGCAGGAGCTACAGGGACTGGAAAGTCTACTCTTGCTCATATGATTGCTCATGAACTTGATTTCAGTCGTTGTGTTTCTACAGATACTATTCGTGAAGTAATGAGATGCAGTACTAGTTTGAATCAAAGTCCCGCATTACATCGTTCTTCTTATTCAAGGGGGGAAACAGGAGATCCTGTTAATGATTGGTTAGATTCAGCAGAAGCCGTGGAGAAAGGAATTGATGCTGTGATAGATAGAGCAAGAGCTCAAGGTGTTGATTTGGTGATTGAAGGAGTACATATTATTCCAAAATCGTCTTGGTTACGCGATTGGCGAGAAGCAGGAGGACGTGCAATTGGAATCGTGGCAACTGCAGATGCAGAGAATCAACATCGTGAATTCATTATGAAAAGAGAAGTTGGGACGTATCGGGGTTCTGAACGTTATATGTTAGCATTTGAAAGAATCCGGGTAATCCAACGAGCAATAATGGAACGAGGAAGAGTTGCGGATTGGGTACGTATTGATCCATTGTTACATGATGAACCATTATTGCGAATTCGTCAGAATATCGAATAAACTCTAAGGTAAATCCACCATTGCTTCGATAACGATCAGCATTCTACTGCTTCTATCAGCTATTCCTGCTTCTGCTGAAACAAAACATTCGTCACCCTGAATAGAAACATTCAGATCTACAAGAATCACTTCAACTCCCCTATGTTCCCCATGTCTCATTAAGTCCATCTGAACACTTTCCGCGGCATTCAAACATATTTCTGCATCAGTACCAAGTCCTTCTAATTCTGTTATTCTAGATTGGATTGTAATTTCCCATACTTCATTGATTTCTGTAGCAGTTTGAAGAACTGCATCGTCAGAAGAATCGTAGGGCTCCCCCATTCCTACAACTTTAACTCCATAAATTGCCATCGATAACAAAGCTAGGAGGAGAACAACTCCAGTAGCCAACAACATCTGAGCTTCTTCATCATGATTTTTGTTCATCATTAGGCACCACTTCCCATGTGCCAGACTTGTAAACCAACTGTCCAAATTTGTCCCTCAACCGAATGTAAATGCATTACTGTAAGACTCTGTCCAGGAGGAATTTCCCCCACGCCAGCTCTTTCCATTGGCTCAGCATTCACTGCTAGCCAACAATTTCCCGTTACAGTATCTGGAAGACTGTCGATTAGAATAGTACATGCTTCCTCACGTTCTTCAGCAACTAAATGACTACTCAAAATGTTGGAGCCGTTGGAATCTGTTTCAGCAGATGCAAGTGAATGGGCATCTTCAGCAGCTAGAAGTAAGGCTGCGTCAGAAGCTATTGGATTGGTATCAGGGACTTGTAATTGAATTACAAAAGCAGCACAAAGGAAGAAGAGCCAAAACAGCGTGATCATCTCAATCATGTGAACTTGGGCATTTTCCCCTTTCGCCTTATTCTCCATCTTATCACCCAGGAGCTACTCGCCCGATGGAATGAACCAATCCTTCAGCCATTGGGACTCCAATGAGATCGGGTGAAAAGGCGACGAAATTGAATGCAAATAATGCTAGCATCAACATGTAACCTGAATGTTTCATTCCATTTGCTAATCGCCCAGTAGCCATTAATCCAGCCATCGCTCCGTTACCAACTGCTTGGGCTGAAACTCCATAGAAGAACACAACGAGGAAGAATAGAGGATCTACAGCATTAATTTGCATGTTCCCTATGCTTTCTGATTCTCCACCACTGTTTGAACTAGCAATAGCTGGAATGAAAACTTTCGAAAGAACTACGATAACCCCCATGAAAACCAAATATGAAACCCAAATTACAGAAATATACGATGCAATTGCTCGAACACGCTCTCCCTCAAGGAATTTTATTTCTCTAGAATCGTTTGCTGCAGTAACTAGAATATCTGAAATTTTTCCGCCCGCTTTGTTTGCTTCATCAATTAGAGAAACTGCCCTATGGACGAGTGGCGTGTTTACTCTACCTGCAAACAGTCTCATGACATCACCAAATGGAATTCCCCATGATAATTGATCAGACATCTTCTGAATATCATTATTCAAAGCACCATATTCAGAACTTGCAAGAGTGCGGACGGAAACCACCATGGATAGTCCGCCCTTCCAATATTCTGCTAAATCTCTAAGAAAATCAGGAAATTTGTCTTCAATTGCCTTGATTTTCCTCGCTTGGGCATCACTATACAATGCCGCAGGGAAAACCATAATCAGAAGTCCAATTCCAAAGAAATTTACGAAAATAGTGGGATAGAGAGAAAAAGGACCTAGGGGTACTTCAGGGCCAATCCATAGTGATTTATTGTTCATATTTTCAGGAATTCCGTCATATGCATCTACACTGACGGTAAATTGGAAGTTTCTGATTGGAGGTTGATCTGGTGGAACTTCAACCCAAATTTCGTATTGTGTGTTTGCTTGAACTGCAACATTAGGAATTCCACAATCCTCACTGTTTGATACTTCACCTTCGCTATACAGGACGGTAGTATTTCTCATATCGTACGATCGTTCAATAATCGAAAGTGTGAATGTTCCACTATTATCTGCTTCAGCAAGACAATCTACTTTGACGAACTGAGGAGGATGGGGTAAAGATCCTAATCGTTGTTGTTCTATTCCGGGGACTACGAAGAAGGCTGCCGCTCCAGGAGAACCAACCTTATCCCATTCCTCGGTCCATGTTTCTACAGAAGGTGATTCTTTGGTTAGAAAACAAGATTCATTGTCTGCATATGTAGGTGTAACTGGAACATTTGGATCAAATGAATCCGGGCAAGCTAAATTTAGAAACATTGGCATCTGATTCATTGGTTTGAAAACTAAATCCGCATTAGTAATCCAGAATCCCAAGCAACTCATTCCGAGCATCATAGATATCATCAGAATAATTGTGAAGTTGGTCTCAGTATTGTCATCTTTGGGAAGTTCCAATCTAACCTTGATTTTCTTCTTACCTTTCTTTCTAGCCATGTCCTCACCTCCTTACATTGCATTCTCTTGAGACATTAGCCAAACAAATAGTGAATATGCAACATGAATCATTGGAAGTAAACCCATCACGATTCCATAAACCATGTTTTCAGAAATTTGAGACCCTGCACCTGAAACCCAGAACATGATAACTAACATTACAATTAGGAAAAGTGGCATTGCAACAGCAACTACGATATATGTTTCAGCGAACATAGCCAATGTTTCTAGGAAAACAGTTAGCCTGATTCTATTTTCTCTCATGTAATGCTCAGCACGATTCAAGAAATACAATTTCAGATTACCACCCGAGGAAAGTGTCCCAACCATTCCTTGGAAGAATTCAGTAACCCAAGTAGATGCTGCCCGATCTACAGCAAGTTTCACCGCAGTAATGATATCATAGCCGAACAAGGTCATATCTCGATAAATCATTGAGGAATCATAAGCAATATCGCCATAAATTTCTCCATTCTTGGCTAATGATCTGAAAATCTTGACCGGAGTGGCGTTTGCTGCTGCCATTGCAGCAGTGTAAGATGAAGCATAAGGTAGGTATTTTTCTAGTCGATCCGCTCGAGCGAGTTTCTTCCTCTCGGCTTCACCTCCAAAGTACCTATTTGCAAAATAGGGAATGAGTACACCAATTCCTACGACAACAAGAACCTTCCATAAGAAAGGAAAAACTTGTGTCTCAAAATGAGGGCATCCGCTTCCAGGAAGTGCTGGGTTGATGTCCGCTTTATGCCAGAATTGCCAATCTACACATGGCATCACAGTATCAGGATCTTGAATAGATTCGTAAATCGCTATTAATCCTGCACCGGGTAAGAAAACGAGAGCCAATAGAGCCCCGCATCCAACCAAAACTGCAATTGTACTCATCAATTGGGTTGATTTGTACACTTCGGGCATAACTCTGATGTCTGCCTGCACAAGGAGTTTTTTCAAATCCGGATCTTTTTGACCACGATCTCGATAGAGACGACCAAAAAAGGTGGTTGAAATCTTCTGCCATGGTGTTGGAATCATTCCTTCAAAGTCATATTGCTTCTTTGACTTCAAATCTCTCTTCTTTGCCAAAATACCGCCTCCTCTAGGTCAGCGTAGGCCATCCACGCGAGCGAGAATTTCGTCAGGTCGGACGTAATACTCTGTGATGATTTGAGCTACTTGGTCAGATTTACGAATGTCATTTAGAACCATCCAATCCAAAATACGTTTCCTCGTACGCAACTCATTGCGCATCTTCTCTTGAGAGTAGTTGATTTTGACCATGACCTTTTCGAGAACATATGACTTACCACTGAAGTCGAAATCATCTCTCGAAGGATCCCACTTGAAAACCTCATTTGTAATCACTTCTTGACTATGGGGGTCAACGCCTACAATCTCAACAATCTGTCTACTTCTTCTAACACGTCTACCATTTATTCTAGTTTGGATTTGAATTACAACTGCCTCCAAAGCAGGAAGTAGAACTCGAGGAATATCAATTGGTTTGTTTTCCAAACGGTGTACTAGGGAAGCAACTGAATCTGCATGGACAGTTGAATATGAACAGTGCCCAGTAGCCATTGCTTGGAATAGAACATATGCCTCTGCCCCTCGAATTTCACCCACTATGATGTATTCTGGTCGTTCTCGAAGTGCTGCTTTAAGCAATTCGAATTCTGTAATCTCTCCTTCAGATGATTCACCTCCAAATCCTTGGCGAGTAAGGCCTGGAATCCAGTTTGGCTGAGGAATATTTACTTCCCTAGTAGACTCGATACTTACGATTTTCATTTGCCAAGGTATGAACAAACACATTGCATTTAGTGTCGTAGTTTTTCCTGATGCAGTACCTCCTACGAAAAGCATAGAGACTCCTTGTTGGAATGCAATCCAAAGATAAGCAACCATCAGGCTGGTCATTGTGCGGAATGCAACGATATCACAAGGACTGAACGGATCTTCTCTGAATCGACGAATACAGAAAGCTGAACCACGGGTAGAAACTTCTCTCCCTAATTTCATTACGATTCTGGAACCGTCCATTAGCGTTGCATCTAACAGTGGCTCTGCCACTGAGATGTGTTTCCCACAGCGTTGTGCAAGTTTAATCACATAGGCTTCCAATTCATCATCAGTAGGCCAAGCAATTGTGGTTTCGACGGATTCAAACTTTCTATGATATGCGAAAATGGGAACATTCGTACCATCAAGAGAAATATCTTCCACATTAGCATCATTCATCAGAACATCCATTCGCCCATAACCAATGAGGTCTCTGCGAATATAATAGAAAATTTTGGACCTAGATTTCTTGCTAATCTTCAGTCGATAGGATTTGATAATTTGGTCCATCGCTGCACGGAGATATGCTATAGGGTCAGCATCTATCTCGTCAATATCGGCATTTAGAGCCTGAACGAAGATACCCATAATCTGATCCTTTTGGTCAGTCTCCTTCTTATTGAGGGGAGGTTCAATTACCTGATAAAGGAGATTTAATGTCCTCAAATCACGAACGATTCGAGCAAATGAATGTGGAGG
>DASCRU010000117.1:0-7130 GCA_034400015.1 Candidatus Thalassarchaeaceae archaeon
ACCCACATCAATTCTCAATGTTATTGGACGAAGCATTTGGGATATATGCAAGAAGTGGTCTTCATTGTGTTGACCCATGGTTCCATGCAAACGAGAACCCAAGAGGTTCTCTTCGCTTCTCATCATATGCATACAATACTACTGATGAAGCAAAGAAAGCAGTAGAAGCAATTACTGAACTTGTTGAAGCTATTCCAAAATCATGAGGGGTATAATGTGGGCATTTCTCGTAGATTTTCGCCTAATATTTCGAACAATAAGTAATGTTTTTAGAAAATTAATTGAGTATATGGTTCTCTCAAAAAACGACGATTCTAGTTCATTTGGATTTCTCGTTACTATAGTTATAGGATTAATGATGATACTATCGGTATCTATTGGAGCACTATATTTCTTAGCTGACGAAGATGGTCTAAGTTTCAGCGGCCCCTCACCTCAACTAATTGATTGGCATTATGATCATCTAAGAATGACTGAATTTGATGAATTCGACGGGTGGACTGGATCGGGTGTGGATGTATGTATCATCGATACAGGGATTGACCTTGGACATCCTGACCTGAATTCTGTAGAACTTGCGGGTTGGATAGACTTAGTTGAAAGCAAAAGCGAACCCTATGACGATGAAGGTCATGGAACCGCCATGGCTGGAATTCTAGTGGCTGATGGAGCAATGCCTGGTGTAGCAAGGGGGGCGTCACTTCATGTCGTTAAAGCCCTAGATAGTGCAGGTTCAGGTGATGATGAAACCATTGCAACAGCTGTGAATTGGTGCGTGGATCAAAATAGTGACATCATTAGTATGAGCCTAGGAGGGAGTCCAGGATTCAGATTCTTTGGCCAGTCCACGGATGAATCCGAGAATGCAGTTCAGTCTGCATTGGATTCAGGAATTTTTGTAGTGGCTGCAGCTGGAAATGATGGAGGCCCTGATGACGATGGCGATGTAGAAAGTCCGGGTTCAATTGAGGGAGTAATTTGTGTAGGCGGACACGATAGATTTGGAGAAATTTGGGAGGGAAGCAGCAAAGGAGACAATGACGGTGGATTCTTTCCTCCTCGTTTACCGAATAATGACCCAGACATGAAACCTGAAATTACAGCTGGAGGTCATGAAGTACCTGTCTTGATGTTAATCTCTTCTTCAGGGGAGTCTGATTATGGGTGGGGTTGGGCATCTGGAACAAGTGCTGCAACAGTTTTCGTCACTGGTGCTATAGCATTGGCACTTGAAGGCGCTCCGCAATTACAACCTGGTGCAGTAAATGGTGGGCAAGATGCGATTGAATCAGTCAAAAATTCCTTGATGAATTCATCGAGTGAAGGAACTTCAGAACATGACGATTTGCTTGGATATGGAAAATTGAATGCAGCCACATTTTTCAATAATGTAACTGGCCAATCTCCAGGAATTGAGCAAATAAATTCAGAACTAAGTAAACAAGAAGATATTCTTTCTCAATTCTCTCAACCCAAGGTACTCATTATTGGAATTGATGGGGTACGGGGCGATGTTGCAGAAATGGTTTCATCAGAGGAAGATAGTGCATTTGGTAGAATGCAAGAAGAAGGAGCTTGGACATATACCTCCACTGTAGGGCCTATATCTATCTCTGGCCCATCATGGTCTAGTATGTTGACAGGAGTATGGTGTGACCGTCATGGAGTATATAGCAATGGATTTGATGACCATCAATTGTCTTCAAATCCAGATTTAATAGACATGATTGAATCTCACGATTCGTCAATAAATACTGGAAGTCTTGTGTATTGGGAACCCATTGATTCGACAATTATCGGCGAAGGAACGGCAGACATACAGGAGCGTTTCGAAGAAGATGAAGACCTCCATACAAGAGCAGTTGAATTACTTAGTAACGACTCAGAATTAGATGTATTATTCTTAGCATATGATGACCCAGATTATGCAGGCCATCGATACGGATTCTCACCTAATTCTACGGAATATGTTGAAGCAGTAAAACTTGCAGATGAGCGAGCTTCTGAACTTCTAGAAGTACTTGATGAACGAATAACAATTGGAGAAAATTGGCTTGTAATAATTACAAGTGACCATGGCGGAGGAGGGGCGAACAACTATTCTCATAGCCCATCTACTACTACCGATCGAACAACTTTGATGATGGTTAGAGGAGGAGATACCATCTCAGGAGAAATGCACAATTCTGTAGTTGTAGATGTTGCAGTAACTGCTCTAACTCACATGGATGTGCCTCTTCCAACTGGTTCAGCAGCACTTGACGGGCGCCCTCTAGCATTTGAACCAAATTCTGAAGATGCAAGATTCCCAAATTGCACTCTACCTATTTCAGCAACAGTAACGGCACATGCAGAAGATATTGCTTTAGTGTCATTGAGTATTCTTTTGTTGGCTACGTTGGCTGCATCTACAATTATCATCATCAGACGTTCAAAATCTATTGAATCCGACGAATCGCAACAATCGTCCCACCAGTAACTTCGACCATTCCAATTGCATGGTTTGGAGTCCATTCTTGAATTAATCGAATCCACTGATTGAAGACTTCTACTCTTTGTTGCTCATCTGTTTCTGGCTTGCCAGCGTCATAACTACCAACATCCGATGAAGGGACTAGAGGCTCGGGTGTGAGTAATACTCCACCTGGGCGCAACAGACTAATTGACTTCTCAACGTCATCAACCTGACTCCGCCAATCTGAATTAACCACAATCACATCTGCAGGGACAGGTAGTGGCGCTCCAGATCTTGCTGCCTCTAGAGTAGATGCATTGGCAGCCATCCATGCTGTTGCCTCGCTAGTCATTGAGTCCCATGAACCAACTCGAACATAACACCAAGAACTAGCGTCGAATCTGTCTACAATCCTCTGCAATATTACTCCAAACCTCTGACCTTCATCTACCATTGCATACTTTTCAGGATGAAAACCATCCTCCCAGATATCATGGAACCAAGCACTGAGGTTTCCAATGCCGGCTCCAACCTCAATAATTCGTTTTGGGGCGAGCCGTTCCACCACATCACGAAATCTAGAACGCATTGAACGAGGCAATGGTTCCAATTCCATGTGCAACATCTGCTGAGTAATATTTGCCGCAATATCTGGCTCTTCGTCACCTCTTTCATCCGATGCAGATAGAAGATTAGACATGATTTCTTCTTGACTGAACTGAGGTAAACCCCCACCACTCATGCCCTTTCCTCTCAGACCTATCCCTTGAACATCGCCATCAACAGGCATAAAGAGGAGGCGAGAGGGGGGCGTTCATGGATGAGCCAGAGGTCGTCTCCGAGGAGGACTTGATTCATGTTGAGTTATGTCCATCATGTAAAACTCAACAAATTCACAGCATCCTTACCGAACGTGATGTAGGTGGAGGAGTAGACTACAGGACACAATGTGAAGGATGTAGTCATGTCCATCTAATTCAGGTTAGGCCTCCAAAGGGAATCAAAGTAAAATTCACCCTCTCTGATGGCCCACATAGTTCCGTCCACGACATTGATGTGGATGATGATGAAACAATTCACTTGGACGATGTGTTTGATTTCGAAGAAAAACTGTGGAGAGTTAGTCAACTCCATTTAATTCAGGAACAAGCAGTTCGTTCTGCTGAACCCCATGAAGTGGTTTCTGCATGGGCAGTAAGATGCGATTTAGTGCGAATAAAAATCACAATGACAGAAGGGGAAACCAGTAAAGCTACAGTTTTGGAATGTGAGCCAGGAGAGATTTTCGCTTGTGGATCAATCATGGAATTTGAAGGAAGAAAATGGAGGATCCGGGCAATCCATACCGGCCTTGGAAGGACTCTAACTGGGAAAAAAGAATCATCTCAGATTAGGCGAATTTTCCTTCACCCTCCACCAGAGCCACGCAAACACAGATTTCGACGAGAATAATCAACGTCGATTTGTCCAAGGCATCAAGAACGCTTTCGCAATATGCCAGGCGATATCGGGATTCTCTCTCAAACGACGGACTCCATATTCGTACCATTTTGATCCATATGGCATGTAAATGCGAGTGCGATGACCTTGCTTCGCCAATTTTCTTCGTAAGTCACCTCTTACACCCAACAACATCTGAAATTCGTATCCTGGGCCTTTCCCATCCCTACTAGAACCAGCATTGCTACGAGGATCATTAATTCCTGGACCCATTCCATTCGACTTGAGAGATGAAAGAGCATGGTTCACCACCTTGGCATCGTGGGAAGCTATGGCAGTGTACGCTCCTGATTTTAGCATCACATCAATTGCCACATTGGTTGCTTGAGTAATGGACTTCCTATCTGTATGAGCAATCGATTCCGATTCAAGGTATATGCCCTTGCAAATTCGATGATCCGCAAATGGCCCTAATATTTCTTCCATTTTGGAAATATCATCTAAAGTCCTGAATAATCGTCCTTGTAGTACGGTACCAACATTCTTCAGACCCTTCTCATGAAGTCGTAAAACCAAATCAATTGTACTCTGAGTAACACGGTGATCTTCCATATCTAATCTAACGAATATATTGTGAGTTGCTGCTTTACGAAGGATTTTCTCCATGGACACCTCTGCTGCATTGGGATCAATTAACAATCCAAATGCAGTCGGTTTGATAGAAAGATTCGCATCAATCCCTCGAGAAACGAGGGCCTCCAAGACACGATCATATTCTTCGGTGAAAAATTTAGCCTCCTCCATAGTGGTAATTTCCTCACCCAATACATCAACAGTGAAACATGCACCCTCATTGGAAAGTCGTTCCATCGACTGAAGAGCTGAATCTAGATTCACCCCCGCATGATAGCGTCGAGAAATCCATCCAACCAAGAATTTAGGCATTATCGGTAAGACGGTCACAACCGTTCGCCCGAGTATGCCCATGAACCCATGCAGTGCATTAGGGCTATGACGATTCCCGAATCATGGAATCATGCTTCTGGAAATCAGCCAGTCGAAAAATTTCTACATCGATAGTCTCTAAAAAACGACGAATCGATTGCCTCTGCCACCCTTTGAATGACTTACGATCAAGATGGGCCACAACCTGCTGATTAGGAAATGATTCACGTGTCTGATTAATAGCAACACGAATTGAATCCTGCCATGCTCCAATAGGGATATCTCCAGTTAGAGGGTCCCAGTCGCCTTCGGGACGGACCATCGGCAAGGAATAATTTGCTAACAAATGACCCACCATTGCATTTGATTGCAACAATACGGATCTATGTCGGGGAGCGTAATGGCCGCCTCCTATCCCAACCATAACCACGCTATTCTGATCAATTGAATCTACAGAACCATTGAATCCCAACTCTTCAGAAAGAACATCAGCCCAAACTTCGGCAGCATCTACTCTCCCCCAATGTTGCTCAGTAGAACCAATTTCAATGAACAATGTTGGACTAGAAATATATGGTCCATGATGAGTTGTCTCCAAAGTAATATCAAATTCATCAGTCAATCCATGCTTTTTTGCAATGCGATTTAACCGACGAAATAATGATGAAAATCGTGGAGACGGGGGGACAGCGTGACCATTTATACCGCCATGTTCTGCAGCGTCACCAATTGGCTCAAGGCCAAGTACTCCTATTGCATGCAATGTTAGACTAGGCATCCCAGATGCAGCCACATGTCTAGAAAGAAATAACACCTCAGAGATTGAGACATTAGTGGAAGAAGAATACGATTCATCTAAATTATCGCTGTATAGATGTAATTCGTTTCTCCACCATAAATGAACAGGGGCCAGAGAATGATGCCACACACGACCGCCATCTACTGGCTCAGATTCTTCCCAACCTCCTCTGGCGAGAAGAACATCTCCCTGAACTGTAGAACCGATATCTGGCTCTGAAACCACCAGCAATGAAATGCTCTTCATCACCGTAGCGAAAGCACATCTTCGCTTGAATCATGGGGACCGAGCAGATTATCAAACTCCAACTACTGAAAATATCTGATGACTACGCCTTCTGCATCTGGCCCCATTCTTTGGGCTAAAGAAATAGGGAGTGAATTAATCGTTTCATATGCGAATGGTAGAATTCGAAGAACAAGATGTGCACAAACAGAATGGAGAGATACAGAACAGCCGTATCCGATGGAAGTCAACCAGGTAGTATGTTGTTCCAACATTGCTATTCTATCATGGATGGACAGAGAATTACCAATTACATTTTTGGCAGCCATGGACATGAATGAAGAATGGGGAGAGATATATGCTTCGCGTAGCGATTTCATACATTCATACCATCATCAAAATAGGCAGATCCAAAGCATTTTCCATTGGACTCACCAATTAACAGCTGAAATCGTGGCTATGACTTCTCACGGAAATCAGTTAGCATTCGTCACATATAATCAGGGCGTTTACATGATGGAACCGAAAATAGAATGGTGTGATGAAATTTGGAGAAAGGAAATTCCAGACTGGCCTAAACCATGGGCAAATGCAATTTGGAAAACTCCAGAAAATAAAAACGGCAATGTCGAGACAGTTGTTCAATCAATCCATCTTGATGAAACATCACTCACATTATTCGATGATCGGGGATCATGGGTTAGATTGTCGGCTGAAAATGGTCAAGAAATTGGGAACGGGCGACTTCCATTCAATGGCCTCAACACAGGTACATGGAAAGGAACGGATGTATGGGCGATTGCAGAAGATGATCGTATGCTGCATTTCCTAGATGACGACTTCTCTATCATTAATTCTCATCGTGTCCCTGGTCCAGTGAATCATGCTGTCTACTCTAAAGAAGGATGGTTTTGGACTGGTTGGCGACATGATGGTTCAGAAAATCGAATCAATACCACTAAGGAAATTGGGCTATTTGTACAATTAAACGACCATGTGAGGATATTATCTAACGACGGAAATTGGCATCACTTTGAGAAATGAAAATTATTCCTCTTCTTGTATTTCAGGTGCCTCTTCTTGAGTTGTGACGGGTGTATGAGATGCACCCTCATTAACATCAAATCCACATCGACCACATGTTTTGCGGTCTGGATGGTTTGCTAGGAATACACCTGGCCCACAACGAGGACAGAAATCCCCATTTCGAACCAATGTCCCACTAGAGACATCGTACTTGCCAACCTTTGCTTCCTTCCACTTTTC
>DASCRU010000118.1:0-10735 GCA_034400015.1 Candidatus Thalassarchaeaceae archaeon
CTACAATGAGTATCTTGGTTGCTTATTCACCCATGAAATACATCATTTGGATAGGGTTCAACACCGTTGCATTTCTAGCAATGATTACCGGCATCTTAGGTTTTCATCGTTGGTGGAAAAATCCAATCATTGCGACACCTGGGAAGAGACTAGTCCTAATTATTTGGTTGATTTTGACATTCACTTTAGCATTTTCAATTTCCGCAGATTTGATGTTTTCAAGACACTTTGATCGTTCCCTTCATATTCAATTAGGATATTTCTTCTTCGTTTCCACTGCATTAGGGGCATTGTTTGGCCACCCCCTCATTCATTGGGAATCTGTTGCGCGTAAGAACCAGGGACTACAAGTATCAGAAACTGGAGTGAAGTGGTCATTATATGCGATGTTGACTTGTTTTTTCCTTTCATTGTGGTATCTCGATATGTATGAACTCCAGATTGTTTCTACAATGATTTTGGAGAATAGAACTGAAGGAATTCTTGCAATTAGCGAACATCTTCTAATTATTGCACAGTTGACATGGCTTGGATCGTTATCAACGATATTCCTGACTACTCATTACTCTGAAGAAGAGGAGTGAACAAGCACCTCTTTCAGATATTCAGAAATTGAGTTGGCCAAATCATCCAATCCATCGATTTCAGACATTGCTCTAATTGAGATGTTGGTCTTTGCTTCAGTTCCCGAGTTACGAATTCCGATTGATAGTAAGACCCCATTCACATGCCCACTAAGGAGCAATAGAGATGTTTCACCATCGATTACTTTCCGAGAGAATGAACACTGGTCTTTGTTGAAATGATTCTTGACTATTTTTTCTACTGAGTCCGCTAATTCCCCCTCTCCAGTCCATTTCGTTCGATCAGTACCCTTAACAGAAATTCGTTTTTTCCAACCTCGTTGAAAACTAGAAACTCCTCCATTATTGAAAAGAGTTGCACGTACCAATAGTTGCAGAATTAATGTCGCAGCACCATCTCCCACCAAGCTCCATTTGTTTTCAATTTCAGGATGAGGTGAAGCGAGAACCAAATGTCCAGAATCTTCAGCACCAATTAGCGGGGGCCAAGATTCAGATTCAATCATATTAGTGGATAGTTGATTGGATATCCAACGATCTCCCACTGCACACTCTAAGATGTCTATTTCCATTTCAAACCGTTCGTCTCCTGACGTGAGTGAAAGATCTGTTTCAATTGAGAATGCCATGGTTGCCTTTGCTACCCCTATTGAATCCCAAGCTCTAGCAATATCATCTGCCATTCGATCACCATCAATTACGCAAGCCCCATTTTCAGTTGCTTCGATTAACAAGCAACGATCTCCATCCCCATCCAATGCTGCACCTAAAAGCGAACCCACTGGGGGTTTAGAAGCATGAAGTTCTGTGAGAGATTTTAGGAGCACATGATTGGAGACTTTCATTTCATCCCATGTCCACGATGCGGTTGGAGAAAATTCACCAGCTCCACACCCCTCATTGAGAGGATTTTTTTCATCAGATACTTCCTGTGTTGGGATTCCTCTTCGATTGAGTCCTGCAGCGAACCATGATGTCGCAGCCCCCCCAGATGAATCCAAAAGAAATTGATCAACCCCTAATATTTCAGTCCAATTCGAATTTTCAATATTTATTCCTAAAGTTTCAGCCATATTATCGAGTCTTCGTGCTAATGTTGAACGATGTCCTCTTTCTGCATTGACCATCCTATCGGGAAGGCATGACTCTGGATCAGGTTCAGGATTATTTCCCTCTTCAGCAATTTTCCAAGCCAAATCTGCAATTCTTCTTTCTAGATTTGGCATGGATTTCTTCCCATTAGAATCAAAGAATTTCACTCCAGAATCAGTATATGGGTTGTGACTTGCTGTGACCATTAAACCAGCATCTGCTTTGGTTCCTAGAACTGAATCATGCAATCCAGGTGTTGCTACAACTCCACCATGAATTACTCTCACAGAAGAAGAGTGTAGCCCGTCAGTTAATCCTGAAACTAGCATAGCATTTCCAGGACGACGATCCCAACAAATGACCACCTTAGGATGCCGATTTAGTTCTTCAGCCAACATTTGTCCAATGGCTTCTCCAAGAACCATGAATGCCCGACCATTCACTTCTCTTTGATTGATTATTGCTTGAAGGGCCTCCATATCAGTATCTGGTGAAGCACTTACTTTTCCTCGGATACCATCAGTCCCATGGAGAATTGGCCGATCCATCGATCTCAATCCTTAATGACGGAATTTTCAGGATGAATTCCACTTACTGTAACATTGGGCCAAACATTGCAATCAATTCCGAGTATTACTCCTGGATTGGTTACTGCATTGCAACCAATCTGAACATTTTCACCTAGAATTGCTCCGAATTTCCTTAATCCACTATCTCCTAGTTTTTCTCCTGTATTTCCTTCACGAAGAAGTATTGTTCGCCCATCGTTTCTGAGATTAGATAGTTTACATCCAGCCCCTAGATTGACTCCTTCTCCTAAGATAGAGTCTCCTACATAATTGAAATGAGGGGCCTTAGAACCGGGTAAGAGAATCGAATGTTTAACTTCTGAAGCATGACCTACGACTGCACCACTACAAATCCAAGAATATGGGCGAATATATGCTCCATGTCGAACCTCAGCACCAGGTCCAATGTATGCTGGACCTTCGATTTCTACATTTTTTCCAATTCTAGCACTTTCGTGAACTAGAACCCCTTCTTTCTGACCTTCAACTAATTTCTTCAATTGTGATTTAAGGGAGAATTCAGAATTTGGATTTAGTATCTCCCATACAGGTCCTTTTGGAAAGATAGGGGAGTCTCCAGCATCGACGAGACTCGGAAAAAGTTCAGCCGCCGTGACTCCTCGCATGAGACACCATATTCGCTGTTTATTCATGAGTTGTCCGGCTCTGGGACTAGAGAAACAGGTCCTGCACTAATTACTGATGAATCTGCATCTTCAGAAAACATCTCGAAATTTTGTTGGAAAAGAGCGACCAAACTTTCTGCAGCATCTTCGTAACTTTCAGAATTTTTCCAGGTTCCACGGACATCAAGAATTTCGCTAGGAACGCCATCACATTCCATTGGAATTTCAAATCCAAATCGTTGGTCTGTTTTCATAGGTGCATTGTTCAATGAACCATCTAAAGCTGCGTTGAGTAGAGCCCGAGTCCATTTTATTTTTATTCGGTCACTTTTACCGAATCCTCCTGCAATCCAGCCTGTATTCAACATCCAACATGATGCATTATGTTCATCTATTTTTTCAGACAATAATTCGCCGTACACACTTGGATGCATTGGCATGAAAGGTGCTCCAAAACATGCACTGAATGTAGCCCTGGGCTCAGTTACGCCTACTTCAGTCCCTGCCACTTTTGCAGTGTATCCTGAAATGAAGTGATAGGCTGCTTGTTTGGGATTTAGTTTTGCTATTGGGGGAAGAACTCCAAATGCATCACAAGTAAGGAAAACGACATTCTTTGGATGTCCACCCATGGAAGAACCCACTCTATTTTCTATGAATTCGATTGGATAAGATCCCCTAGTATTTTCCGTAAGTGTTGCATCATTGAAATCAGGCACTCCTTCCGAATCAAGAATTACGTTTTCTAGAATCGAGCCAGGTATCCTCGTTGTTTCAAAGATAGCAGGTTCATCCTCTTCATTTAGTCGAATCATCTTTGCATAACATCCGCCTTCGAAATTGAAAACACCCTCATCAGACCATCCATGTTCATCATCACCAATTAATGGCCTTAGAGGATCGGCAGAAAGTGTAGTTTTTCCAGTTCCCGATAATCCAAAGAAAACGGCAGAATCTCCCATTCCTCCTATGTTTGCTGAGCAATGCATGGGAAGATGCCCTCGAGTTGGAAGGATGTGATTCATTATCGAGAAAATTGATTTCTTGATTTCACCTGCATATCGTGTCCCTCCAATTAATACCAATCCATCAGCAAATGAGATGATGACAAATACTCCTGAATTCAATCCAGAAGTTCCCTTCGGAGCTTCAAGATTCGGGGCATGAAGAATAGTAAACTCAGGTTTCTTCTCTTGAATTTCTTCTGGAGAAATTCGGAGGAACATATTTCTGGAGAAAGAGGAATGCCAAGCACTCTCTGAAACCACTCGAATTGGCAGACGTAAACTTGGATTTGCCCCACAAGCAAGATCTTCAACAAATAGTTCGTTAGCTGAATTTAGATGATCTTGCACCATTTGTTTGATTTCAAGATAGTCATTTCGTTCAATTGGCCGATTGACGTCTCCCCACCAAACAGCATCTGTGAAAGGAGTTTCATCAACAATGAAGCGATCATTTGGGGAGCGACCGGTTCTATCTCCAGTCTCAGCGAGGAAAACTCCATGCGCAGTCAACCTTCCTTCTTCTCTTCGAAGGGCATGAGCAATCAGTTCTTCAGATTCAAGATTCCAATGAACGTCTCCCTTGGGTGACAAGCCATGAGCACCTAAACCCAAGATTCCAGCAACACCAGCGGTGTCCAGCCGGGGCAGGACCATGACTCCGGGGCCTCCAAACACATCTTTCAATGATTCCACTGGAAAAACTCCACTTTACGTGTTTATTTGCCTTTGGAGGTGATACCTTCATCCCGCATATCCATCCATCGCGTAACATGGCAGGTTCTCACAAGGATGAGGACCGCTTTCTTGAAGAACGCATGTTCGAAAGGTCACAATCAATTGATTTAGGTAATTTAATCGAAGAAGCGCAAGAATCGATTTCAGCATCTTCCCATTCCGATGAAATTTTGCCTGAGTCGGTAAAACAAGATGCAGATGATGCAATTGGCGAATTGTTCGATCCCTTTGCTTCTGATGACGGTTTAGGTCCTGGCCGAATAATGAAGGATGGTTCTGTTCCCATTGCACCCGAATCCGATTTTGTTTCAGATGCTGCCACTCTCGGAGAAATTCGCCTCAGTTGGGGACTGATGGCTGCAATGATATCAGTATATTCTGCAATTTCAATTTTAGTTGGAACAGTAGTTCCGGATCCATTGTATGCCTTCATTGGATTGTTGGCCCTAGCAATCTTTGGTTTTATTCTCGGAGAGCGTTGGGTCCCTCGTCCTGTAATGCATCAACTAGGAATTGTTTGGTTAATTATAGCAATGAAAATTCTCTATGGCCTTGTCATTGAATTACATTCATGGTCATTGTTTGGGATTTTCCCCATGAGCGATTCAAGTCTTGGAATAGCCCTTTTATTCCTTGTAGGTTTGAATATTGCAGTTGCTTATCGGTATAATGAGGACGCCATAGCTGCTCAAGCAGTCCTCGTTTTATTGGCCATTTCATCTACTGTTGGTTCTCTTGCTGGAGAACTCGGAGTTGCAGGAATGATTCTTGGTGCTACTGTTCTTTTCCATCTTCTAGCCTTACATCGAAAGAGTGGAAATCTAGCGTCATTGGGCATTGCTGCTTCTAATCTTTGGATTGGTATGCATGCCTTAACGCCTGGATTTGATTTAGGGACACTTCGAGTTCTTCCATTGGAAACACCAATGGTCTTGTTCATGTTATTGATTTTAACCAATTCAATCAATGCAGCAATGGCATCACGATTTTCATCTTCAGAAAATTGGTTTTCTTCAGGACTAAGTGCTGTTGGTCTTGGTAAACCGGGATTGTGGTCGGTCTCAGTTGGATTGGGAATGGTCGGAGCACTAATGGCAATCGCCGCAAATCGTGAAGATTCCTCTTATGCTCTAGCAATGGTTACGGGATTGCTAACGGTTTTCAGTGGTTCTTATCTCACAGTACGTGGCGTAAATCCACGAAGAATATTGGGTTTCAATGGAATTGGGTTAGTATCACTACTATTCCTCTTGATTTTATTGGATTCTTCTCGATTCAATTTAGGTACGCAAATCGACGCATATGCATTGTTTACTTTTGGGGCCGCTCTTATTGCTGGATGGTTACTAATTGCAAATCAAGAAAATGTTTCAGATCGTGTTTTGTGGACTGGTGCGGTAGGTGTAGTGATTCTCCTTACAGTTCTCTTGCCCGCTAAATCCGTTGATGAAGGAGGAGATGGGGGAGCGCTTCTTTCACTTTGTATTTCCATTTTAATGGGGGGTTCTGCGTATTTAGCAGTGCGCCGTAAGGCACCTAGTTTGGTCGGGATTGTTTCCCTTCTTCCTTGGACATGGGTTATTGCAATCCAGATTATTTCTTCTTCCTTCGAAACCTTGGTAGTTACAAATGGTATTTCCATGGCCTCTCCAATTGTTCTTGAGGGTCCATCTATTGTGATGTTGCTTTCTTTTTGTTCAATTCTACAATTGATTGTGAATCTGGATTCACCAGATGGGGGCATCAATTTAGCTGATCGATTTCTTGGGATTCAAGAAGTATCTGCAAGATTGAGAGATTCAGGTTTGTTGAAGGTCTGGAATCTAGGTTTTATTCTAGGTAATATTGCGATACTCTTTGTCTCTGAAACTTCAGGATTAACAGGAACTTTCTTGCTTCTATTGATTGGAATTTTCCTTGGAGTCCATATTGGTTCTGAGTTTGCAAATCGCCATCAGGGAAATCCACGTTTCCTACTGATAATATCGGGAGTGACGATGTATGTTTTGATGTGGAGACACGGAATGGTAGAATATTTCCTCCCTATTCTTACTGTTTTGTCTATTGTCATAGGGTTTGGTAGACGAGGTAAAGGTGGCGAAGACGGGATTCATATTGTCAACATGTCAATGGTTACTTTTGCAGTTTTGATTTGGGCCACAACATCATCAAGACCTCCAATTTATCCGCTTACTGGCCCAATTGAATTGTCGGATAGCTTGACGGTTTGGGTTATTCTAACATGTGTTACTGCAATAATTTCAATTTATATTCCACGAATTTCTAAATTAGAAAATATACTTCGGCCTGCAATTTCAGCACTCATTCTTCTAGTAGCTACCATTGTTTCTCTTGTCGTCTCGTCCCAATCTGAATTACCCATATTAATCGCAGGAGGTTTGTTTGTTGTTTCCAGCGTGATGATTGCAATCAATGGCGAAATACGTTCTGAATTGAAGCAGGTTACTCGAAGAGAAGAACAACTTCAATCACTTCTTAAATCTCAGCAAGTAATCAACAATTTACCCAAATCAGAAATTTCTGATTCTTCGAATTCTACAGAAGACCGGCTTCTTAGTTACTCTAGTGAAGAGGAAGCAAAATTGGCCCAATCTCTCCCATCAGTAGAAAGAGCTGCAGTTGCGACATCTGTTTCACAAACTGGAATGAAGATGATTAATCCTCGATTAGTCGAACTACAGGAAAAACAACGCAGAAGAGCCAAGACATCCGATACTAGTGGAGAATTTGATCTGTATGTGGGAGATATTCACCATCGCCCAATAGTAATTCTCGCATTCATTTCTGCTATGTTAATCGGAGGAATTGGGACATCTCTGTTTGCTTCACAATTTACATCAGTCGCTCTTGTATTGATTGGTACCCAATCCATGATATTGATTAGCATCTCCAGATCACGAGCTAAAGTCAACAATCTAAGTCTTCCAGATTTCATGGGGGTAGAAACACCCATCGCATTAACCATGATTGGATTGTCTGTCATCGCTGGATTCGGATCTAATGGTGTAGGGACTAGTTTGATGATTCAAACGCCTTTGTTAGTAGTGGGTGTAATGAACGCTCTCCTAGCAGTCCTCTCATTATTTGATAGAATAGATGTTTCAAAACGTCTTCCAAGTATTTTGGAATTATTCATTGTGACACTATTGATTTCTCGAATATTGGGAATTCCGTTGAATTCCACACCTATGTTTCTACAAATCAATCCATTCTTGGAAGGGAGTGATTTGATTGGGTGGATGTTGGTATGGCTTGTTCTTGAATTCTTATTGTTCTCTTCAGCAATAATTTGGGATTGGATTGAAGGAAAACGACGTTCTCTTGAATTACCAGATCATAGAAGTGCAGGAGGAAGAACCACATGGTCCACTATAATCACACTGCTTTCCTTTGGTCCGGCTGGTTTTGTGGCTAGTATCTTAGGACTCCGAAGGGGTCTACAATGGACTCAACCTGCGGCAGTAACAGGTACCATTCTCTCTCTTTCTGCTGCCTTGTATGCCTTTACACCATGGATAAATGTCTTTTCAGATTATTATCATTGGATTATTTTTGTTATAGGTACAATCTGTCTGTTTGGATTAATTTGGAGCAATAGTGAAAAGAATCGAATATGGACCTCAACATTCACGATTAATGCGCACGTATTACTTGTTTTAGCAGTAATAATCTCTCCACTTCCTCCCGTTGCCCTTCTTGCAATCATGCTGCTTCTTTCAACTTGTACTTGGGTAGTAGGTATCCTACAATTACGAAAAGGAATGCGTTTGTGGGGGGCTAGTGATTTGGTATTTGCTGGCATGATTGGTTTACTTACGATGGGTAGTGAATTATTGGAGCCAACGACTGCATTCATTGCTCTAGTTGCATTGGCAATTGAATTAGGAATTGTCGTTTGGTTGGCTCAAAAGCACCAAGAAGCGATGTTGACTTCTGAATGAACTCCTTTCATATCGAAGAGAGGATAGGTTGATGCCCAACCGCATAGGAGTTGAGTTTGATGACCGGACCTTGGATGGCGGACACTTCTGAAGAGAAAGAGCATCCAACTGTTCCAATTGGACTCAATGAGATGACGATTCCAAGGATTGCATTGGTTATGTCAGTGGCCACATTATCGGCATTACTAATCATGTCTACAATTATCGGTTTTGCCGTCTATGATTTCTTGAATGATTTCGAGGACTCTCTTGAGTCAGGTGATCCGGCAGTTCTCCAAGTGGATGGACGTTGGGGTTGGGAGGCTCATTTGTTGTTTGATACTTGTTCGCCCTTAGCTGAAAGTTGGACCATGCCTGAGAATCTTAGTGAACAGGATGACATGTTTTTGTATCCTGGAGAACTTAGTTGTGATTGGTCTCATCAAGGACAGAATGATCATGCTGTAGTTGTAATATACAATCATGCTCCCAACAACATTGATCTTTTGTTGAGTATTGATTCAACTTCTATTGTCTTCTCTGAAAGTGGTGAATCAACCTTGCTTGTTCCTGGCATGAATTCAAATTCCACATTTTTTGCCCCCCTTAATCTTCTAGAGGATGTGGATGATGAAACTGTCCGGATTAACGCCTCTCATGTAACAGTCATGGATGCAGTAGTCTCTCTGGAAATGAATGTAATTAGAGGGGCTAATCAGGAACCTGTTCACAGTGATGAAGGCGACTCTATGCAGGTTCATTATCGTGTATGGGATGCAGATAATGACACACTCCTTGATGAAGGAGATTTGCCAGTAAATGCAGGAGATGATGATACTTACATTGATGGATTTGGTTGGTCAGCACTTGGTTTGGATATTGGACAGGATAGGGGATTACTTACACCTGGTACTAGCCACTTTACTTTGTTACCTCCGCCCATTGCTTACGGAGGAAGTGAAGGCCATTTCTTGGAGCATTCTTGGTTACGGTTTGAACTTGAATTAACCACACTTTCTGCAATATAACTAACCCGAAACGCCCATACCCACCTACTTCTAGAGAGGGCCATGGGCGACTCCCATCGTGCGTTGGAATGTGATGGGCGTGCCCAATCATGGGCTACAAGAAAAATTAGCCCCAAGGCTCAGAGAAAAGGTGAACCTGAAGTACATATGACGGATCAAATGCGACGACTTTCCACTCCTTGGTCAATTGCTTCCGAGAGAGCAGAAAGGATTTCTCAATCAAACCTACCTCCTGGTTTGATTTTAGATCCCGCAGCAGGATCTGGGATTCATTTAGCGTCCATTTGCATTGCTACAAATCGAGTTGGTTTAGGTATAGAACTTGATGAGGATGCGGCACGCTTCTCTGCTGCAAACATGAATCGTTTGCTTGTGAAAGGAAAGGATCCTGGAAGACTTTCACATAGGGTTCTAATTGGAGATGGAATGGATGCTTCGGGGGCATTATCATCCCTTCATTCCTCTCTTGAATCATCAGGAGTAGCATCTACTCCTCCTATCGCAATGCTTCATGTTGATCCAGCACGTCCATTGGATGCCCAAAACCACACTCTTGATGAGATGGAACCTCCATTGCGCCCCCTTCTAGAAGCATGGTTACCCCATATGGAGAAAGATGAGAGAGGCCCTGCTTTATTGCTCGACCTATCTCCTAGGTTATCTAAGGCTCAAAGGGGTGAAGTAGATTCTATTCTAGATGATTTAGCGCCAGGTGCAAATCGTACTTGGGAATGGCTATCTCAAGGAGGTGGGCGAATAGATCGTCTCTCTGTTTGGGTTGGACCATTAGCAGCTACAGAAAGATTCAGATCAATTCGCATGGGTCCATCGTCTGTTCAATCAATTGTTACTTCATCAGAACAATCCCTTTTCATTTCTGAAAAGAGAACAATGCCGCCATCTTTTGATGATTGGGTCATCGTTGTAGATCCTACTATCGTCGAGTCTCGATTACATATGGATTGGTTGAAAAATTATCTTGATGACGATTATAATCCGATTTGGCAGCGTGCGAACCTCCGCCGTCCTGTATTGGTAAGCAAGACTCCCCCTCCTGCTAATTTGCGCACTGATTCGTTCGTTATTGCAGTAGGTCAAGTGGTTGCTCATCGATTAAGTGCACCAAATATGGAAAATGCCCCAACTGTTGCTA
>DASCRU010000119.1:0-2257 GCA_034400015.1 Candidatus Thalassarchaeaceae archaeon
GGTGCTTCAAGGGCCCAGAAAGCCTCTTCAAGAATTCGACTTGAAACCGTATGCCCAAAACCTCCACTCCATTGGGCTTCTTGCAGTACCATCATCCTTCCAGTTCTTTGGACAGAGGAAACACAAGTATCCGAATCGAAAGGAACGAGAGTTCTCAGATCTATGATTTCAATTTCTAATCCTTCGGTTGCAACTATTTCTGCTGCATGTCGAGCAACATGGACCATTGCCCCCCATGTGATAATCGTGGCATCTTCACCCCCTCTGATGGTTTTTGCTTGTCCGATTTCAGCAACTTCTCCACCCGAATCTATTCGTTTATTCACGGAATCAGTGTTTACGTCTTGATTGATGGATTCCCCCCACCCTGTGAGTCCACCTCTCAAACCATACATCCCAATGTGTTCAAGGAAAATTACTGGGTCAGGAAGAGATGCTCCTTCAATCAATAAGTCGTATGCGTCTTGAGGACATGAAGGAAATAGAATTACTAGCCCTGGGTCATTGATCATCCAAGATTCAATCATGTTAGCATGGAACGGCCCTGATCTTGTCTTTGCACCCAATGGGATTCTAACAGTCAATGGAACTTCGGCTCCCCATCTCCATCGAAGTTGAGCCGCATTATTGATCAGAGCATTCATCGCTAGAGCGGCAAATCCTCCAAATTGGATTTCTGCTATTGGCCTCATTCCCCCGAGGGCTGCACCGGTGGCAGAATGAATGATGGCTGCTTCAGATAATGGCATATCTAGGAGCAAATCTCCATGCCCCGCAGTTTTCAGCGGGATGTTCATTCCAAAAGCACCAGCTATTTCCATGTCTTCACCCATGAACACAGTAGATCTCCCGTAACGTTCAGCAATCGAAACCATTGCATTCTGTATGGCACGTGCCATTGTCCAAGCACTACGTTCTTCTGAGAATTCCATGGTGGTCAAGCCTACTTCTACCGGTCCATTGGTAGGCGAATGAGATTGATTTTGAATTCGTTTTATCCGAGTAGATTGTGAATCTGCATCATGCAGACTCGTAATCCCTCGTGTAACGGTCTCTGGAATTGGCCAAGGCATCCTTTCCATTTCTGCGCGAGCAGAATCAACGAACGTTTGTTCCTCTTCTTCCATTTTTTGAATTTCTTCCTCTTCGATTCCTTGTTGCATGAGAATTTGACGATGTAAGGGCAAGGGGTCCTTTGCCTCCCAATAAGCAACTAGATCTCGATCAACATATCCAGGAGGATTTCCTCCAGGTGAACCAAGGTACAAATCGTCGTGATGGTGTGCATGCCCACATCCTCTCATTGTCTCGACATGAATTAGTGTAGAACCACCTCCTGCCAATGCAAATTCTCTCGCAACTGCTGTTGAAGAGAAGAATTGTACAGGGTCTGAACCATCAATCGTCCATCCAGGGAAACCCATTGCTATTGCCTTATCTCCGAAGGTTTCCACGCCTGATTGCCCTGAAACAAATGTATCTAGAGCAATCTGATTGTTTTGGATCATGAAGGCAATGGGAAGGCCTCTTGCGCCTGCTAGGTTCATTGCTTCCCAAAACTCTCCTGAACTACTACACCCCTCTCCAACTGGTGCAAGATGGAATCGTTTGACTTCCAGTAAGGATGCTGCAAGTGCTACCCCAGTTAGCGTAGCCGATGCTATTGGAAGAGGCGCTGTAGGTGGCAAAACACGTTTTTCCCATTCGCCTATGTGCAAATCTCGCCCTCCAGAACCTGGATGTCCTCCATCCATGTATGACTCTGCTTTGCCCATTTGAGCTGCGAAAATTTCTGTTGGAGTTTGACCCATGGCTAGAGCCAGACCAACATCTCGAATCATGGGGGCAATGACATCTGCTGAATCTCTTTCATTTGATGGAAGATCCACAGCTCGCCTGAGAGCAGATGCACAAGCCACAACTGCTTCCTGCCAAGTTGATCGAAACCCTTTGCCTCCAAATCGACCACCATCTGGCGTTTCGATTCCATTCACAAAGAGATCTTTCAGATGGGTATCGAGAGATTTAGTGCGCTGCATATTTCGCTGCCATTCCATTCTCATTTCAGTGGTAACCATTGCAGCGTATGCGAATCTTCTGAAACATAGCCTCATATCAATTAGAAATCGTTGCATTCGACGATTTAGGTGTAGGTGACCTAGGCGCCTAGGAATTACTTCTGAATCAATCACAGGTTGCAATGTAGATTCAGAACGTCTAGAATCAAGGTTCGCTTCCAAATGTTGTAGGAATTCTT
>DASCRU010000120.1:0-6616 GCA_034400015.1 Candidatus Thalassarchaeaceae archaeon
ACAACCATTTCAGGCTGAAGTCCTCTCTCTTCCGCTAATCTGAAAAGTATTTCAGAGGGGATATTCTCTGAATCTACTGGAATATCTTTGAATGCTGTTCTAACAGCAGCCTCGCCTGCTCGCAGCATCTCCCTATATCTCGACTCCTCTAATGATAGAATCGTAAGAAGATTCTCTCTCTGCTTCCCAGTAATTGCTCCAGTCATATTGACATCTAAATGGTGTGCACCTATCTCTTCAAGTCCGATGTTTAACCCTAAATCGTCCTTCATCCTGCATGTACGCCTAGCCATCATTCGTGCTAGATATCCGGCCTTTGAATTGGAAGGAACAAGTCCATCAGCAAGCATATTGCACAATGCATGCATATGATCAGGAATAGCATAAATCGATGACAGGGGCTCAGTTATAGACTTCAATATCTCAACGGTAAGAGTCACGTCCCTCTCTGCCAATCGTTCAATCAACCGTTCGTACAACCTTTCTACATCTGTACCAACATCTATGTTGAGAATCCCTGCCAACCTGCTAAGCTCAGAAAGTAGAAGATTAACATCAACATCGCCTAGAGATGAGAGACGTGAATCAAAAGAAGACAGTTCACGTAACCAAGAAACTGTTTCGGGATAAATTGCTTCGTAAATAGTTGGAGTTCCTGCTGCTGCCCAACAGAATCGTTCGAGCCCATATCCTGTATCGATAATTTGTAATGGCATCTCACTATAATTCACACCCTTGATGTTGATTTCACCATTTTCATCTTCATGAAGATTCATGAAAACAAGGGTTGCCAATTCAAGACCACCCACAATCACCTCAACAGCAGGTCCAGCATTTCCACCCCCTGACCACGGATTTTCAACATACGAAATCTCCTTCGGGTCAATGCCTAAATCCTGAGTGAACAACTCATCACAGAAACGAATCGTTTGATCAATCCAATAATGTACATCGTTTTCATTTGGACGATTGAAACAATGATGCGCCATCATTTCAAATGTAGTAAGATGGCGGCCAGAACGACCTACTGCAGCAACATCCGTCAATCGGATACAAGGTTGAGAAATCGTAAGTGGATTTGCAGGAGGAGGGACCTCTCCTGAGGTAACATGAGGTTGGAAATCCGCGATACTAGCAATGGTAAGATGGATATCGTCTCTCCACCTAGCTACAACGGGATATGGATTAATGGAAGTATGTGAACGGTTTTCAAAGAATTGTAAAAATGTAGATCTCATTGCATCCTTCAATGCCTTTCCTCTCTGATCAAAACCTTTCACAATTGGGGCACCGATGAATGTGTATTCATCTTCATCAGTATCTCCACTAGTTGTTCTATCGTGGTCACGTGTCCAGAACCATAGTTCAGATACACGACATTTCTTACGAATAAATCCATTCTCAGAAAAGTATGGAGAATCGATGTCCCCGAACGCCATGCTATCACCCTGATGTCGTACGGACTGCCCTTCTGCACTTCAAGCCAACCGGCAAACAAGACCAGAAGAGTGATTCTATCCGCAATTGCCATGAAGGCAAGCACACGGGAGAGGGTCATGGACGAACCCTCGTGGAAGGCTCATGCGGCCCGTGAGGACGAGTCGACTGTCCGAATAAAACGGCATGGTTCAATGGAAGTAGATGCGATGATGGTCGCAGACGAATCTCTCTGGAACGACTTGGTTGATGATCGATCGCCACAACAAGTAGTCAATACCGCTTCAATGCCTGGAATTGTGGGTGAAGCTTGGGCAATGGCAGATTGGCACTACGGGTATGGATTTCCAATAGGTGGAGTTGTCGCAACAGATACTGAGGCTGGTGAACAAGGTGGTGCCATTTCCCCTGGCGGGGTTGGATTCGACATCAATTGTGGAGTTCGTTTACTTTCAATCGATATTGAACCCCCTAAAGGCGATGAACGGAAAGAATGGGCACGCCGAATTTTCAACGCAACCCCTGCAGGGGCATCGTCGAAAGGTGGAGTCAATATTACTGAAACACAATTGAGTTCAATCTTATCAGGGGGAGTTCAGGCAGCAATCGACTTGGGACTTGGAGAAGATCGTGATCTTAATTCAATTGAAAGTAATGGCCTGTTACCTACAGATGAATACGCTGTTTCTGAACGAGCCAAGCAAAGAGGTTTGCGCGCCCTAGGTACTCTAGGCAGTGGCAATCACTTCCTTGAGCTACAAATGGTCGACACTGTTGTCGACGAGAAAGCTGCTGAAACATTTGGACTCGTTGAAGGAGGATTGACTGCCATGATACATACTGGGTCAAGAGGACTAGGGCACCAAGTTTGCAGCGAGCATGTAGACCAAATCGAGCAACAATATCGCAAACAAGAAGGAAATTGGGTTTCTGAAAAATGGGATTACACATTGCCTGATCGTCAACTAGCAGCGGCCCCAATCCATAGTAAAGAAGGTGCAGCATACCTTGATGCCATGCATGCAGCAGGAAATTATGCGTTCGCCAACCGTTCAGCATTAACACAACGACTTCGCAATACACTAAGAAAAATCACTGGAGGTAGAGAGGTAGATGTTGAGGTAGTGTATGATGTGAGCCATAACATCGCAAAAATCGAAGACCATACCATTGGTGGAAGAAAATGTAAATGCTGTGTACATCGTAAAGGAGCGACAAGAGCATTGGGTGGAGATCATTCGGAACTTATTCAGCAATACGGATCCATTGGACAACCAGTGCTAGTACCAGGAGATATGGGGACTGCCTCATGGGTACTTGCTGGACCTAAAATTGGTTCAAATCGAGCATTTGCATCTTCCTGCCATGGTGCTGGAAGAAGATTATCTCGTAAGGCTGCAAGAGATAGTATAGACTCTGAACTTCTAATTTCTTCTCTCGCATCACGAGGAATCGAAGTTCGTGCTAGAACTCCTTCCATTGTAGCAGAAGAAGCCCCTGACGCTTACAAAGATGTAGATGAGGTGATTCGACTAACTGACAATGCAGGGTTGGCGAGACCAGTAGCAAGACTTACACCTCTAGCGGTCATCAAAGGATGATACTCACTTCTGACGATATTCCATGCGGATCAAATCAGATTGTCCCGTCAAGGGTTCATTCCAAAAGTCTTCGATGACTTCACCATTTCGAGTTACGACAATCTCATGTGTATCATCGACCTGATCCCAGTCACCATATGATTGCGGGAATTCTTCGCCCCAAATCATGAACCAATGATTCAATGAAATATTGATTTGAAATGGAGTCTCAACGTGTAGATATGCAGTAACATCCTGCGCAGATGCCCCCTCACCGTATGGGCGGGCATCATGTGTATGCACGAATTTCATGCAATTATCATTGGCCCCTGAGCCTTCATTTTCCAAAGGAGCGATTTGTTGTAAATCGCCATTTTCATCGGCAATCCAGATATCAACATAGATGTGATCGTGAGTTATCGCCGCACTATGGCCATTTAGGCATCCATCTCTAATTCGTTCATCATCAGTAGTGACTCCGAAATCGTCGAAAACAAGAGAGACTGCGACGAATCCAACAAACACGATTACTGCTGCAATCAGTATATTCTTCTCGGTGACCATGGCCTACGGACATAGGTGACTGTTTTCAATGGAACGGCCCAATAGCAAGTAAATTTGGCTTCTAGTAATCACATGCTGAATCGGCGTTTGGGGTGATTAGGTATCATTGGAGCTGCACCTGTTTGTATCCCATCAGCTTCTTGCATGATGATTGTAAGAAGAGTATGAACTAATTCTCTTAATTCTTCTACTTCAGTTCGGAGTTCATTCATTGATTCTCCATCATTCGTTGTCTTATGCTGCCCTGTTGCCTTCATTCTAATCCCATCCGAGGGAGTTATCCCTCAAGGCTAACGCCCATTGTTTAGGGTCTATAAACTTGCAATAATGTTCATTCTTAATATGCAGTTTCTAACAAATATGATAATTCGCCAAGAGAGCCACTGGCGAGAATTGAACTCGCGACCTACGCCTTACCAAGGCGTCGCTATACCCCTAAGCCACAGTGGCGTCAACCTCACGAATCGGGACCTTGGTTTAATCGCTACGGAATTAAAAAAAAAAATCAAACAAACAACTTGGATTGAAGAACGACGGATTTGCAAAGAATGATTCATGCGGCAGCGTGAAAAATAAAACCGGACTCGGAGCGAGTGCAGCCGAGATCGCATAGCCTGGTATTGCGCATGACTGGAAATCATGTGGGATTTTCCCTCCGGAGTTCAAATCTCCGTCTCGGCGCCATACAATCAAGAATCATCGGTGCATTCATGACCGGCCTCGTCATGATGCAATCATGACTGATGGGGGCGAGTCTGAGAAGGTTGAACTTCTCGAGGATATGCCTCGACTTTCTGATGCAAAATTAGTCACGAAAACCAGTCAATGGCATCCTAGGCTCGAATCGCTAGATCGTCTCATAGCAGAATTCCCGTACATGTTCCTCTTGATTAGAAAAAACTGGACTAGAAGACATCTCCTTGCTATTGGCCTCGCTATTCTCGGTTCAATCGTAGGTGCATGGGACTTAGGCATTGGTGAACTTGCAAACGGAGGTGATTACAATTACATGGGAATCAACCTCCTCAATCCTGACGCAGGAATCCTACAGGCCAACACCGCAGCAATTTTTCTCACTATGCTAGCTGGTTTACTTTGGATCGGATCTCTTAGCATCAATTGGGTGATTTATCCACTAATGAGGTCGCACTCGTTTTATCTCATTGGAGGATTTATTGCGATACAAATTGGAATGATTTCAGCACATACATCCTCTCCTACATTCCCTTCTGGAAATACTGGATTTACTGATTTCATTGGCCTGATTGTAGCTGAATCAATTTTGGCATTTATTTTGACGGTGATTATTCATCGATCTGCGACTGAAACAAGAGATCTTCATGTTGAGATTCACCACCCTCATCCAGATCCTAGAGAACAAGAGAGAGCAATCAGAGATCATAGTCTTGGAGGATGGACATTGATGCTATTCACATTCGCAATGTTGGTCAACATCTCAGCATGGGCCGGCGCACACCACATTGCTCCACGCCCCCCATTTGAATCATCACGAATGTTCACATATCTTCTTCATCTCTTTTCGACATGGTTTGCCATTGTGTTCTTCAACCTAATTCTATGGTACCCACAGTTTATGTTAGGGAGCAGTACAATCACAATAGAATCCGAACTATCTAGACAAACCAGTTCAGCATCTATTGGTGATGATACACCGGGTAGTTGTCCAAATTGCGGTGAAGCAAGCAATGCAGAAATTACCGATGAAGGCACCATCATTGGACCCTGTGAAGATGAAGAATGCAATTCACGAAACCCTATAGGGCAAGATTGCAATAAATGTGGAAAAGTAATCCCAGCAGCAATATTTTGTCAAAAATGCGGACAAGAATCTTCAGTTTCAGATTTATTCCCAGTAGAGGAGGCATGGTAATGAATCTAGAAGAACTACGCAACTCAGTACCTACTATTACTGAAGAAGGTCCAATATACCTCGACAATGCATGCGTCACACTTAGACCGCAACCAGTCATTGATGCAATCAACCACTACTACACACGTGAACCATCTTGCGGAGGCAGAAGTGCACACAAATGGGGAATGGCAGTAACAAGAACCGAATTCGCGGCTAGAGATGGAATTGCAAAACTAATCGGAGGGAAAGGGGCATCGGATGTAGTATTCAGTCGCAATACTACTCAAGCAATTAATCAAGTCGCACATGGACTCAATTGGAATGAAGGCGATGTTGTTGTAATTTCAGACAAGGAACACAATTCAAATTCAATTCCTTGGAGAATGCAAGAAGGAGTTGACGTCAAAGTTACAAAGACTGGTGAAGATGGTCGTTTTGATCTTGAAGATTTTGAAACCATCTGTTCAGAAGCAGGGAGGAATCTACGTATGGTAGCATTAGGGCATTCACGAAATTTGGATGGTACATCGATTCCAGCAGAAGAATGTGGGAAAATTGCGCATGATCTCGATGCGATGTACCTCTTAGATGCTGCACAATCGGTACCACACCGACCAGTCGATATCAAGAAAATTGGTGCCGACTTTGTTGCATTTAGTATCCACAAAATGATGGGACCATCTGGAATGGGTGCCCTAATTGGAACCACCGAAGGATTCGACAAACTTACTTCTATTGCTGCAGGTGGGCAAACGGTTTCCCATTCATCTCTAGATGGATTCACATTCAAGCCTGGAGCACCACATCTCGAAGGAGGTTTGGGACATTATGCGGGATACTATGGAACTAATGCTGCTGTAGAAATCCTAAACCAATTATCAATGGAACAAGTCCATGAACGAGAAGTCGCAATCAATCAAATCATTTCTGATGGAGTGAAAGATTTGGACGGTATGTCAATTATTGGACCTGAATCAGCAGAAGAGAGAGGGGGAATTACATCTATCTTAATGGATGGAAGAGACCCACATCAATTCTCAATGTTATTGGACGAAGCATTTGGGATATATGCAAGAAGTGGTCTTCATTGTGTTGACCCATGGTTCCATGCAAACGAGAACCCAAGAGGTTCTCTTCGCTTCTCATCATATGCATACAATAC
>DASCRU010000121.1:0-27030 GCA_034400015.1 Candidatus Thalassarchaeaceae archaeon
CATTGGAGATCATTGTTCTCAGATTGTAAATCTGCTGAAAGTTCGGGTAATGCAACATTCAAAGTGACATTATTCAACATCACAATGACTAGGCTAAGACTCATCACGCCAAGAATTTGCCATCTTCTAGGATTGAGGGAGATTGCCTCTCCATTAGATTCCATTGGGGACAAGTAAGGGAGGAGTATTATGATAATTCTCCAATAGGGGTTGGTGCAGGGAGCAGGATTCGAACCTGCGAAGCATTCTGCAGCGGATCTTGAGCCCGCCCCCTTTGACCGCTAGGGTATCCCTGCTCAGCCGTTCCTACAGGACTTCGCGCTTGAGGTTTACGAATTCATTCTTGTTCATCTGGAAAACGATTTGGGGGCGTAGGCCAATGGCTTTTAGGTCTAGGTGGAGGGGAATCCTCAGGTAGGGGAATGTCATCTTCATCTTCCCAGGATATCGCTTCTGTATTCCTTTGCACCACAAAAAGACCAATCATAAATCCAAGACCACTAAAGACAACTATCAATAGTCCAATTACAGTCAAATCCCCACTTAATGCTGCGTCCAAAAGAGATCTGTCTGCCAATGGATCAATCACTTGGATAGGAGGAAGTGTTGTTCCATTTTCAACATCATCATCCATTACTGCAATCAATAACATCTGACCTACTTGCCATGCTTCTATCTCAAAACTAACTTCCATTGAACCTCCAGGAAGTAGTTCAACATTTGTTCGGTTGAATTCAACCCATCGTTGCCCAGAAGAATCGCTCACCCATCCAAGTAGGCTAACATTCAGATCTCCTCCTTGATTGCCGTCATCACGAACCCAAAGATCAATTCTAACTAATCCATTCAAATTTGCTGGTTGGGGTTCTATTGAGATTGGTTCAACTGTCGGGTCAAACCATACAACTCGCAGAAGAGGTGCTCGAGGATCCGATTGTGAACCGATTCCTTCAACTGGATTACCTGAAAGATCAGTGAATGTGAACCAGACAACTAGTTGATCTCCGTCCTTCAATTCACTAGATTCAACAGTTGAAATATCTACATTATTTGAAACTCCAAAAGTCACACCTTGTGGCATCGGAGGGCCAATTGATTGGGTGCCATCAGTACCTGGAATGTCTACTCCAAATCGACGGAATGCCCAATGCATTTGGACCTCTTCTTCTGCCACACCACCTAAATCTAAAATCGAAAAAGAAACTTGTTGGGAATCGAGGCGATTTGTTTGGATAGCGGCAAGACTTGTCTGTAAAAATTCTAAACGAGGGGCTGTTCTATCAACGACTACATCAACATCGAATCCACCCCAAGGAATGGCCCCTGCTCCCATTAATGCTCCACGAAGAGTTCCTTGAGCATCCCTCTCTGTCTGAGGTAAAACTACAATGAACTCAACAACACCCTCTGAGTCAATGGTTCCATTGACTAAAACACCAGGAGTGGTTTCCATTACTTCTTCAAAATGAGGGTCTACGACAACATTCCTTCCTACTGGTGGAACTGAAAGCGGTTGACCATTAGATGAATGAATCATTTGTAAGCGGCATAAGATGGCATCGCCATCTGCAGCATACATCATTCCATCGTAATATCTACCAAATGGAGCCGTCAAATCTTCCATTTCCAATACCGACCAAGAAGTAGAAGCATCCAAAATCCATTCTAAATCAGCTAATGTAAACAAATCAAGGTCTAACAATGCCTCATCTTCTACCACTGTAATAGCTGGAATTAACGGATTTAATGTCCAATCAAAGGGAGCATTTTCTCCAGTAGCAAATGTGAATATTGCAAGCCCATAATTTCCAGTATCATCAGTCGCGATAAAATCTGCACCTAATGGTACCATCACACTTCCTTCGACAGCAACTAAATCACCCAATAATGGGCGATGGATCAAATGTCCAGATTCATTACCATACCCTGAAATCCAAAGGTGTATTTCGTCAATTGATGTGTATCCATTGAGATCTTCTATTGGGAAACTCAATGAATGACTAACGGCATGAAGAAGAGTACCATCGATAGTATCCATCGATACTGAATTTCTATCTATTTGAGTTGGCCTTTCCTGAGCTAATCTGAAGGTTGCAAGATCTGCATGCATCCCCCCTTGGCCACCATCCAAATACATTCTTCCTGAAGCATCAGAACCTGAAACATAAACAGAGACTAAGGCTCCATCCATCCCTTGTGAAAGATCCAATAATCCAAGATTAATGATTCCAATATCATGAGCATTAGACGGAAGAAGAACTAATTTTGAATTGTATTCACTAGGTTGTGCTACTCCATCAAAATTTAGATCATCAATCGATTCAATCCAGGTCATCAAAATGAGTTCTCTCGACAATGATTCAGTCTCGACTATCTCCAGTGACATTATCAAGGGCCTTGAAAGAGACCAGATGTCCTGATCAAGAGGTCTTTGTATTCCACTTATATCTGCAAGAAGGCGGCCCACAATGGGGGCATCTAAGTCTAGTCGATACAATCCAGGGGTAGAAATGATTGATGAATCAGATGCACCAATACGAATCTCATCCACTGGCCCAATTCGAATCAAACGAGGGCGTATCTCCCAGACTGTTGAGGGCGAATTGTTCACCGCATCTGGTAATGCCATGGTGGATGTCCATGTTCCATCAGCAGCAACCTCATCAGCCAGATAAGACCAGGTTTGTACTCCATTAGTTATGTCAATTCCAACAACTGCAGAATCAGATGGGATAGGACCTACTATTCCTTCAAATCGAACCAAACCTGATGCTGAAATATTCATTTCAGGATGAAGATGAAGAGGATAGCCATACAGTCTTGAATCAATTAAATCTCTTCCAAGTCCATCTATAACCGTAAAGTCAACAATCTCCATGTCATTTTCGATCCCCACTAATCCACCATCACCTACGACACCTTCTGCCGGCCCCCATGAACGGTTGAGATGATCAATTGCTGTGGTGAGTAAAGTGACTTCGTCAACATCATTGATGGACCAATCAATATTAATTGGCCAAGTGATTCTGACTGATTTTTCATCAATAATCATGCTTGGCGTTGATAGTGAAAATGGGCCATCTGATTCGTTAATGATGATTGGTTGCGTTCCAGAAACATCCAATTGGAAACTTGGATTCGATTCGATACCATCTACTTCAAAATGAAGATTGACCTTCTCAATCAAAGCAGAATCGAAAAGGTGTTCATGCTCAGTAACAATCTCAGAGGTGATTCCTGGAACAAATGTAGTAGGATGAGATAATATTTGATCTGTTATCAATGGATTTTGAATCACCTTCCCATCAAAAATCAAACCACCCCCTATGCCTTGACTCAAATGTACTGGGATTCGAAGAAGTGGATTGATGGAACCTGATGTTGATTCAATGAAATTCATTCGATATGATTCAATGATGGGTCCTAAATCAGACAAATTAACTTCTAAATGATAATCAACTGAAAGAAGAGAAATTGATGTAGAAACATCATGACTGGAATTGACTTCAATTTCTAAATCCCTCATCTGCATGCTATAGTTTGGCCCCATGGAAATCGAAGTGAGGGATGGAGATTGAGCAGCGCGAAGTACAGACCCATCAAATCTTACAACCGAAATATCACCAGATGAAAGTACCCGATTTTGAATCGAAGAACCAACTCTAACTGTATAGGTTACATTGGTTCCTGAATTGGGTCGAATGACCAATGTGGCAGTTCTCCAATCTGCCTCCTCAGGTAATGAAAAATCGATTGAACCATTCAAAAATGAAGAATTTGATTCGAGGATTGGACCTTGTAATAGGCCGAATGCCATTGGTTCTCCGTCAAGTGAATTCATCCATGACCAGTCAATTATCCCATCATTTAACACATCAACAGAAGGGCCGAATGATGGTGTGGAAAGAATAGGATGAATGGATAGATGTTCTAATTGGGCGCCCGGCTGGAAATCAAGAATGAAACTAACAATAGTAGCTGGTTTGAAGAACGAAACCGTTCCATTGTTTATCATCGCTGAATGAACTTGTTGTCCATCTGCAATTACTTGGATCATCACACCTGCAGAGATTGTTTCAAGTTGAATTCCTTCTACTCTTCTTTCTGAAATAATTGAGGGGCCTTCTGCTCTCTTTGTCAGTAAAGTAGGATTTACAATTCGTCCCTCAGTATGTTGTACTTCAAGCGATGAGTCTAATTCCCATCCTGTTGAATTCACTGCGAAACCACTGAGAAAACGTGTGCTATTAATCGAAACTTCACTAATCCTAGGAGTCCGATGTTCTTCTGAAGAACTAAGTTGTAATCGCAAATATATACCATTATCTGGATTGATTGAAGATTGTCCGTAAAGATCTGCTAGATGCATTGGTAATCTTCGATCAATGTATCCAGTAACTAAACTTCCCTGTGAATCTAAGACACTAGCCAAAACAGAAGTCCCATCAGGTACTTTTCCATCAATATCGACAGAACCCCACCCTAACGCATCAGATGAAATGAGAGGAGATGTCCAATTTCCGATCTCTTCAAAAACATCAATGGCAATTCCTACATTGTCAATATACCACCCGCTCGATTCAAAATAAGTGTCTGAGAAAAAGGTGAATCTAAGCAATATATTCCTTCCAGCAAAATTACTCATATCAGCTGACTTCTGGACAAACGATGTATTGACTCCACAACCTCCACCTTTCTGTCTTGAACCATCCCATGCCATTTGACTAGAGAAGGGGCTCAGAGAATTGTTGTATTGCATGGAATCATACCAATCAGGAATATGGGAACCGAAATGAGACCATGTATGTCCTTGATCTGTGGAAACATAAAGTGCGCCGCCATCCCAACCAGATTCTGCACAAATGAAATGATCGAATTGAAGAGTTGCTCGACTTCCAAGAGGAATTGGAATTGATGGAGAATAGAGATGAGTTAACGAATTTTGCCTATATGGTGAATTAAGTTGTACACCTGCCCCCTTCACTCCACCCGGAAAACTAGTAGGATCAGGGCCGGTTGAATTCAATTCACCAAATTCCCACCCATATCCATTAGGTGTGTCGATATCCCATCCCAACGGAACTAGAATTGAGTCTTCAAATGATTCAAAATTCTCCCATGGCCCATTCACTCCAGCATTTGGTAGGAATTGCCATTGATCCACTGAGCTATTTCCTACTCTCGAATGATTTGCTGTACTGGAATCATTGAAATTCCAACGGGCTACCTCTGTTTCATTCCCAAGGACAATCTCAACTATACGTACATCATCCAATGCGAGGCCTTCTGGAGGGTCGATTGTCAACCCTCCAAAACCAGTTCCACCTGTAGGATCTGATTCAAATCTAAAACGAATTAATATCGATGAATTAAAACCATTAGGAATTGAATGTTGTAATGATTCCCAGCCATTAGAATCGTCAATAATAGTGGTCCCATTCACATACACTCCATGCCCAGGAAGTCCTAATGTTGGGGTAATTGATGTCCAATTATTCCCATCATGACTCAATTCAACATGCCAATTGTCGTATATGTCTCCCTCCATATCGAAATCTGCTGCATATTGGAAAACTAACGCACCTGATGTTCCTGATAAATTCGCTTCTAACACTAATTGAGAATTGGTATTGGCCGCATATTCTCCATTCAGATTCCCATGAAACCAAGCACCAGGTGGATGCCCTTCATTCTCAAAACCTACTTGATCGATGAACCATCCAGGACGATCTACCAATTGAGTAATTGGAGTCCAAATAACGAGGCGAACAGAAATACTTGTGGCATTCAATATTAAGGGGTGATTGTCGAATTTTACACTTGAACGTTGCCAACCAGTTGCATTAATGCTAGCCCAAGCTGGAAATCCAGAACCTATTGCACCATTTGGAACTGGGGCCGAGGTAGAAATTGTATTTCCATAGCCTCCTTCAGGCTCAACCCAATTCCAAGTATTTCCTCCATCGAATGATGCTTCAATCCATGCTCCTGCTCCTGCTCCAGAAGTATCCGAATCTGTCCAAATGTGTAGCCAATGATCTAACGTGAAAGTCAGATTAGACACATAATTAGGCAATGGTGTAACTGGACTCTCTATCCATGAATGTATGCCTGCATCTAACGACTGGTCAGATTGAGTCAAAGCGATGAGAGATCCATCAGTGGCATGTCTAGGTGCAAATCCCCCTCCATTCTGCCTAGCAGTCTGTGATTGGCCAAAAGAAGTGTTAATCGTCACAACATTACCAGAAAGAGCTGATGGGTCAAACACCTCCCAAACACTAGTTGTTCCCCCAGGAGTCCATCTATTGAATTGATACTGGAGATCTTCAAAATCATGTATCCTACCATGATTTGCAGCATTGTCTAAACTAAGTTCACCGGGAAATAACGTGGTAGATGTATCTTCCAATATTCCATTTGAAAAATTTCTTCCTGGGACATCAGCTTCCCAACCAGGTGCGGAAAAAACATCGGAACCATCTGAATCTAAGATGACCCATGCATCACTAACAGTGCCATTTGATTCGATCTCAAAACCATCTACAATCGCTTCCTCAAGCAAGAATGTCGATGGCCCAATCCAAGGAATTTCATCTGCCCCTATGAGCATTGGTGAGGCAGACATTGCCACTAGGAGAACCACGAGAGTGACTGCTGACCGGCGTGACTCGACAGACCCCATACTGTTGAAAGTACAAAGGTGGGTTTGAATCGTCCGGCTCCCCGATATTATGGATTTACTGTCGAATTGTTCATGAGGCGACCTGAGGCTATACGAAAGGATGGCAGTCGGTTCAGCAGAGGTCACAGCACCAAATTCTCTGTCTGATCAGGCAATTCAAGCTATTGAATCAAGATTAATGGCTCTTCAAAGATCACAAGCAGAACAAGATCTTCCCGTCCCACTTCCCACATCTGATTTTTGGAATCTGGTCTCTCAACTTACTCAATCGATTGAAATTGAAATGGATGAATGCATTAGACGTGAAGGATGGGGCGCTAAGATTCAATTGCTACAGAAACGACAAAACAACATTAGATGGGCAATTGGTTCAATCACACAACATCGACTGAATGCCTTTGTTCGTCATGCAAATATGAGGACTTTATTGAATCGAGGGGGGTCTGCTGATATTTCTGAGCCCAATTGGGATCAACATGACCCAGTTGAACGTGCTTTCTATGATGGGGCATGTCGGCTAATTGAAAAATTCCAGAAAGAGATTGATTGGGAACAAATGCAAAATGGAATTGGGGAATCCTCAATCCCCTCTGCTCCTGTTCAAGGCATATCTCCTCTAACAGAATTCATTCCACCAGAAGATTCACCCAAGGAAGTAATAGATGAACAAATTCCACCTCCCGAACTTCATCTAGATGAAGGATGGGATGAAGAAGATGCAAGAATCGGGACAAGTGAAGAAGACATTCGATCTGAAATTGATGAGGATTGTCTTAGAATACGATTCATCAAAGATGTAGAACAACCTGTGATGGACTTCGATGGAAATGAAGTTCAACCTCTCGTAGGCGATGTTTTTGTTTTCCCTGAAGTATTAGCAAAGGCTATGATAAAAATGGGGTACGCTGAAACCGCTTCAATTTGAATTTATTCAATTCACTTGACGTAGATTGATTTCAATAGTTACAGAATCGGGAATAGGGATTCGAATCAAATCTTCTAACGCTTTGTGATCCTTGGCAGTATTCGTGACCAATTCAATCAGTCTCTTGTGAATACGCATTTCCCAATGATCCCATGTCTCAGCACCTTCTCCATCTGGTGACTTGCGACAAGGAACTACCAAACGTCGAGTTGGAAGTGGGATTGGTCCGCGAATCTTGACTGATTTGTCGTCACTAATTTTTTTGATTAAAGTAGCAACTCCATCAACGGCCCGATGATCCTCACCAGTAAGTTTGATTGTAGTGATAACTGGCATGGGAATCCGCCTCGAACTCCTTTACCATTCTCAATCTCAGTTCTTGTGGACTTTCATGCAGACGCCAGCAGCAACTGTCTTGCCCATATCTCGAATAGCGAAACGAGCAAGTTCTGGGAAAGTACCCATCTCTTCGATTGCCATAGGCTTGGTTGGCTGGAACTTGATTAAAGCAGCATCACCAGACTTGAGGTAGGCTGGATTAGCTTCCTTGGTCTTAGCATTCTGCAAGAGTTCCACGAAACGAACTGCAACTTGAGCAGTGTGTGCGTGGAACACTGGAGTGTACCCTGCACCAATCGCCTTTGGAATATCCATCAACTGAATCTGTCCAGTGAATTGTTCGTCGTGTCGAACAAAAGTAGGTGCATTGTCTGCATAACCTGCAACATCGCCACGGCGAATGTCTGTAGCTGCAAGACCGCGAACGTTGAATCCAACGTTATCACCTGGCTCTGCCTTAGCAACCTGAGTATGATGCATCTCGATACTCTTGACCTCTGCAGTCTGTTGGCTCGGGTTGAATACAACGTTCTTGCCCACATTTAGAGTTCCAGTCTCGATCTTACCGACAGGTACTGTACCGATTCCACTAATCTTGTAAACGTCCTGAATTGGTAGACGTAGTGGCTTATTGACTGGCTTATCTGGCTGCTTAACAGCATCGATACACTCAAACAAAGTCTTAACTGACTTGTCATTGAAGGTAGTGCCCTTCCACCATCCCATGTTATCTGAAGAATCATACAAGTTCTCGCCATTGAAGGATGAACAAGGAATCTTAGGGACATCTGCAGGGTTGAATCCTGCCATCTTTAGAAGTTCATCAACTTGTCCACAAACTTCGTTGTACTTTGCCTCTGAGTAATCTACACCACTGATGTCCATCTTGTTGACGTTAACAATCAATTGCTTGACTCCCAAAACCTTAGCGAGGAAAGCGTGTTCCTTGGTCTGAGCGTTTACACCATCATTTGCTGCACAGAGTAGAACTGCTGCATCTGCTTGGCTAGTACCAGTAATCATGTTCTTCACGAAGTCACGGTGACCTGGAGCGTCAATGATTGTGTAATACCAGTTAGGAGTAAAGAATTCCTTGTGAGCAACATCGATCGTGATTCCACGCTCTCGCTCTTCCTTAAGCCCGTCCATAACATATGCAAGACCGAATCCAGCCTTACCATGCTCTGCAGCAAGCTTCTCATTCTTCTCAATTACGTGCGCTTCAATATGTCCACTATCAAGGAGAAGTCGACCTACGGTCGTTGACTTTCCATGATCTACGTGACCAATAAAAACGATGTTCAAATGCGGTTTACTTTTGTCTTCCCATTGCGATCCCATGTGTATCACTCCTGTGTTAGGCAACGCTGCGACCGAAGCGGCCTATTTGAGTCTATTCCTAGATGATGAAGCATTTTCAATATCAAAATAAAGAAACGTGAGAGCCGTATATCATTTGTAAATCAATTCAATTGCGAATTCAATAATGTCAGCATTGTGTGTCTCTTGATTCTGAATTATCACAGTATATTCTCCGTCTAAATATTCACGCCATTGAGATGAAGTAAGTTGAAGCCAAAGACAACGATTTCCTGGATCTTCCTCTGTTCCTGTATCACAATCTCCATACGTCATTTGTTCATCAGTAACAGCCGTTGTATCTGCTACATCTTCTCCAGTTGCATTTTCTACAAACATATCAAAACGGTTGTGACAAACATCTCCAGTACAAGTGAGGAAGTCCTTGTCCTCTATAGGATAAGTCAACTTAAGTTTCACATAGCGAATGGTATTCTTCGATTCATCATCGTAAACTACGGGGAAATCAAATGATACACTATCGGAAAGACCTTGAGAACCATTTTCACGATCTAATTCAAAATCATTCCACTCACCGCGATAATTGACAAATAATAGAGAATCATCAACATCTGTTAATCCATTGTTGTCCACCACTTCAAGAGAAATCTTGTGCTCTCCTGCAGTGAGAGAAGACCAAGTATATGTTTCCCCTGTTGCATCGACATCATTGTTTGGATCTCCATCACCGTCACTATCGGTGAATATTCCTAAATCCCAATTGTATTCGGTAAGATATTCTTCTGCATAGCATTGTGAATCGTCTGGATCACAACCAGCCCAAGATTCACTACCATCAAGATCAATATCAATTGAAACTAAAACACTACGATCTGAAATATCCAAATCTTCATCACAAACCCAAAACAGAATGTAGGTGCCTGATGGAGGAGAATCCCCTGAACAATCATCATCCTTTTCTCCAGTAATCTCTGAATGAGGGATTCTAGCATTTGCATCTACTACTGTAACATCTTTCGTTGCTAATGCCTCATGTTGTCCATCTGAAACTGTTAGAGTAATTGAGTAATCTCCCGGAGTTACAAATGTGTGCTTAGTTGTAAGGCCCGTACCGATGTTTCCATCTCCAAAATTCCAATTAAAAGTCAATGAATCCGCATCAGGATCTGAACTCCCAACTGCATCAAATGTTATCTCTTCTTGAGCCTTCAATGTTCCAGAGGGTGAAATCGACATTACAACGGTTGGTGGTTGATTACTGGAAAGGGATTCCAAACATCCAGCTAAAGGTATTGCCAAAAGCAAACAGGTAACGAGAATGGTCCTCAGCATCGCTCTAGTCATACTACGCCCTCGATCTCGCTCCCCTATCAGCCATTCGACTCCATGGATGCAAAAAAATAGATTTCTATTACATCCAAGAATCAAGCGTTCCTTGCTTGGAACCCTGAAGTAAATCTTTGTCTTTCCAACCAAAAACTTCTGTAATTCTCCCCATCGCTGTCGCAATCCTTCGTGCATAATACTCAGGATCAAAATCAATCTGTTTCTCACCCGTCTCATCCTCATGCCAATCTTCAACAGTCATCGGACTATTCGAACCATCAGTGACTAGGTAACCTACTTTCATTCCAGGTGTGAAATTTAATCCACGTGCAATACGACTCTTGGCCGCTGAAACATAAGGCATACTACCGGGATTCTTGTATGCCTTGGTGAAGTATACACTTCCATCTGATCTAAGATGGCCTTTACAAGATCGGCTAATCACCAAATCTCTTGGTTCGACTTTTCTTTCTCTCACTCTTTGGATAAGTAAACGGATTTCATCTACTGCCTTTGTTGTATCTCCTGCAAGAATTAACTCAAAAGAGGACATCATACATTTGGTGAGAATTACAAATGAATCAGAACGACGAACTTCATATCCTCTAATGAGAAGATCTTCTTCAGGCCACACTACTTGACCAAAATACCTTTTCTTAGCTCCATGACTGAACATCGCTGCCAATGCTGCCTCAAATTCTAGTTCAGCTCCTGCTTTACTGAATCGTTTTGCTAAATCATTACCAAATCGAATAGTAATCTCCCGTGCTTCCTCAAAGGCAGGACGGTTTTCATCGTCTTCTGCAGGAATTTTTGTTGATGTGCCCTTAGGAACTGGTGAACTAATGAAAATTGAGTCAGTATCTCCGTAAACAACACACTGTTCTTCAGATTCAAGTGTCGAGATAACTGTACGAATGTTAGACCTCGCCCACGAAGTAATCGATGCTCCAATTTCAGGGTGAGTGAATCTATAAAATGAAGATGCAAATACTCCATAGAATGAATTCATCAAAATTTTCACAGCATATTGCATTCTATCGTGGAATTTTGCTAAAGATTCATCTCCAACACTCCTAGCGTTCTTCATCGCTTCCTTTTGCTTATCTCGTTCTTCCATCAATCCTTGAAGCAATCTAGGAACCAAGCCTGTTCGATGGTTTCTGTCGAGATATTTCGTACCATCTGGAGCTATATTTACTCCATTTTCAGGAGCATCCTGAGAATCTATTCTCGTTGTGAAGCAAATGTTCTGTTCAATCATTATTGAAGGATACATGGACTTGAAGTCAAGAACTGCAACCCAAGGATGCAGCCCCGATTCAACATCTTGTACATGACCTCCGGCTATCTGATCGCTTCTACCTGTATTCCGAGTTTGAGGGACTGCGATGTTCTCTCGGTCAGCAAGACGAATCATTAGTGAGTCAATCCATTGACTGGTTGTTCCTGAAATCGCTCGTTGAACTGGTATTTTTGAAACAGATGCCAATGCTTCTTTACTCCTAATAGCGTGAATAGCATCTAATATCTCCAAGGGAAGAATCGTATCCATCACACAATACTTTAGAACCTCTTCAGGACGATTTTTCCACTCTTCATCCATTTTACTTGCATCAATTTCCATTTTCCTAAGTTCTGGGCGATCTGGAAAAAGTAACTCAGCTACAAATCGTAAAGATTCTCTCTGAGGGCGAAGTGCCATTCGAGCCTCCCACCAAGCATCCATCACACAACGCCCAGGAATACTCCATCTACGAGATTGGTTTCTAGAAGGCAAACCACGTTTACCATCTCTAATTGGTCTCCTGCTCCATCCAAACATCTCCAATGCAATGAACTCATCAGAAGAACCTCCCAAATCTGAAGTTCTTTGGTCAATTCTAGGAAGATCGAAATTATCAATATTGTAACCAGTAATAATGTCTGGATCCTCTTCCTGAATGATTCTAGTAAGACGAGATAAGATTTCTTTTTCAGGTCCTTCTATTGCATATTCTGTTCGTTCACCATCTCGGTCAATTACCATCGCAGCACAGAGAATATTGGATTGAATCACACTTGTCTCAAGATCAAAAGATGCAGTGACGAAAGGAGTGCGGAATGCTTCAGTCTGAACTATATCACTAATATTGCAAGAGAGAATCATGTCTGTTGGATACAATCCAGATCCTCCTGCTTCACGAATTGATGCTGCGATTTGGGGAGTGAATTCTTGAAACTCAGACAGGAGATTGGATGGGGCTCTGCGTTGAGCCCAAATTACATCGCCATTTACTTCTATATGAGGTCCTACATCCAGATCCAAAAATAATCGAAGAGGGAAAACTATGTCTGAACTGCTAACAACCCATTCCTTCCGTAAACTTTCACGTAATTTTGGAACAATATTTGGTTGAGAAACATCGACCCTCCAATGAGGAATCTCTCCATTCTCTGACCACAGATTTCTTGGTTCATGGACTGATACCACTCTTTCATCATCTCTTACCTTGGATAATCTAGCCCCTAGAATTGAAGAAGAAGGAGTATCGGGTGCTGCAATAACCACATAGGGACGTAAACCATTAACGAGAATGGTCAATGAATAACCTTCTTTTGATCTAACAAAGAGTTCAACAATCGTTCCTCCATTCTTCTGAATTTGATAAGAGGTATCGACCACGCAAACCGTTCCAGACCATTGAAGGGGCGGCGCTGTCATGAACATCGATTATTGCGACCAGTCATGAATGTACGCAGAACAACCACTTTTCTATTGGGGAATCGTTCATAGACGCGTTTTGATTCTCGGGTTCACCGGACCTAGTCTGAGAGGAGAGAATTAGCATGGAGATTGATTGGGATAGTCTCACCTTCTCATTCACTGCAACCGATGTCATGTACCGACAAGTGATACCTTCAGGCTCAGAGTGGGGAGAAGGAGATTTACTTCCATTTGGAGATATTTCAATTTCTCCCGCTGCTGGTGTTCTGAACTACGGCCAAGGAATTTTCGAAGGAATGAAAGCACAAAGAGCCGATGATGGTTCCATTGTACTTTTCAGACCTAAACAAAATTCTGCTAGATTCGCTATTGGAGCAGAGCGACTAGGAATGCCACCTGTTCCTGAGAAGATTTTCATTGATGCTGTTGAATCCGTAGTAAGAGAAAATCAAAGATGGATCCCCCCAACAGGTAGAGGTGCGCTCTATGTGCGACCCGTATTATGGGGTAGTGGCGCTATTCTAGGAGTTGCTCCAGCACCTGAATTCACTTTCATGGTGTTTGTTTGTCCAGTAGGGCCATACTTCAAGGGAGGAATGAGCCCTATTTCTCTGAAGGTCTCTGATGAATTTCATCGAGCTGCTCCTGGAGGATCAGGAGGTGTAAAAGCAATTGGAAACTATGCACCTGGAATGATGCCTTCTAAGATGGCCAAGAAAGGAGGTTACGCCGAAATCATCTATCTTGATGCTGTTGAACATCGTTATGTCGAAGAAGTGGGTGCAGCTAACTTCTTCTGCGTGAAAGATAAGGTACTGTATACTCCTGAACTAACAGGCACTATTCTACCAGGAATTACAAGAGATAGTATTGTTCAATTAGCCAGAGATTTGAATTATACTGTCCACGAAGAAAAAGTTGATGTCGAATTTGCAATGCAAGCTGATGAAGCGTTCTGTGCAGGCACCGCAGCAGTTATTTCTCCAATCGGTCGGATTGAACATGGAGAAAAAGTAGCCGAATATTGTGACGGAGAAGTTGGTGAAATCACTCACCAATTATATCACTCATTGTTGGATATTCAACTCAGAAGAGCAGATGATAAACATGGTTGGATTCATGTTGTTGAAGTATAGATGCAATTATTTCCTTCCAAATTTCTTCTTTCTTCGTTGAGATTTGACCTTTGGTCCTTTTCTTTGTGACCTTGCAGATTTATCTCCCTTTCTAGGGCCCTTTAATTTGGATTCTTCTTTCTTCGATTTAGCTTCCTCATGACTAGATAATAGACAAGAGCCAATCGCCTGCATTAGAGTCTCTTTGGTCTCTGTTCCAGTCGCAGCATATGCATCCTTTGAAGAAACAACCAGAAGACCTTCTTGTGAACGAGGTCGCTTTGGATGTGACTTGTTGGCTACTCTCTTCATTTTCTTGATCCCGAGAGACTTTGCAGCAAAGGCAAGTTGCTCAAGATTTGGATTCGGAATCGAACAAGAACGATTTACACGTCGTCCTTGACTCCGAGTAAATCTAGAATCAAAATATCCTGTCCAGATTGAAATTTTTGAAGAATCTCCAGCCACGAAATCAACCCTGTGAATACTTCATGTGAACCGACCCGTTTGGGTCCTTCGCTCACTCGTCAACAAGAACGCCACTGATTACGCCGTCCATTCCTGGTCGGCTAGTGATTCTAACACGACCCAGTTCTGTCTCAACGATTGCTCCCTTAGTCAAGATGTTTCGACGAACATAGTTGGAATCAGCAGAGTTCTCGACAACATTGGTCATCTCTACTCTCTTGGTTTTTCCAGATTGGTCGCTCACATTGATCATCTTCTCTCCAAGAACGCGAACTGTGACGTTACCGCTCCTTTTCCGGTATACCTTATTTTGAGGTTCTTCAGTAATGAAAGCGAAGAGCTTCTCGCTGGAAATCTCGGTTCTACGCTTCCCACGATACCTGTTAGGGCGTTTCAGACGAGCACCCGAGGGTTTGCGTCTTGAGATGCCGTGCCACTGTGCCATGTCTTGTCGCCTCCGTTTTCGGCCGACTTGCTTCCCTTATTTGAAAGGAGCGCTGAGTCAATTACTTTCATGAGCAAGAATTTCCGCATGAAAATGAGTGATTTTGTTATCCCTCTTCCATAGGCTTGCTTCTAATTTGTCCCCTGAAAACAATGGACCAACTCCTTCAGGAGAACCAGTGAAGATTAAATCGCCCGGATTGGGAGAAAAACGAGAATGGAGAGCTTGAACCAAGTTATCTACATCATGTATCATTTTTGATGTGTTTCCAACTTGCCGAATCTCTCCATTTACCTCTAATCTAAATTCAAATGATGATGATTCATACGGAACCATTGGACTGAATGGCCCTGAATTAGGAAAAGCCTTTGCATCAGTCCAAGGAAGTCCTTGGGATTTAGCCATCTTCTGTGCACTCCGATTGGTTAAATCTAATCCAACCCCACATTCATTGGGAAGGCCATCTGAACCGATTCTGACCACAAATTCAACCTCGTAGTGTAATTCTATATCGGGGCCAGGATGGATTATTGAATGATTATCAGAAACAAGAAGAAGACTTCCTGGTGGCATAAGAAAAAAAAGAGGTTCGGTTGGGGCTTTAGCTCCCATTTCTATTGCATGTTCTCGGAAGTTTCGAAGAACACCCCACCCTACCGGCATAAACATCGGAGGAGGAATACACCCTTCATCAGTTCGGCTAGACGGGAACTTGATGGAGTAGTTACGTATCGAAACAACTGTGGCTTCAAGAAGAATGAGAAAACGGAAACCTGTTCGAATCAAAGTGGTTCGCAAATTGGTAGAAGTGCTCCAAAATGACTTCGGTATTGATGAGAGTCTTGATGGAATGTTTCTTGAGACGGCTGAATTCGGTGATTTGCGCCTCCTTTTAGCCAATAAAGAACCAATTGCAATGACATTGATTCGACCTGAGGATTTGGGTGATCAAGACAATATTACCTTTCCAACATTGAGAAGTATTCTTCGATGGAATTTAGAGAAACGTTGGTGTGCAGTAGATAGAGGTGCTATTCCCTTTCTCATGAATGGAGCAGACTGCATGGCAGCTGGAATTCAGATTGTAGATCCTGACATCAAACGAGGTGATTTGGTATGGATACGAGACCAAGAACATGGAAAACCAATAGCGATAGGGTGGGCACTAATAGACTCTGAAAAAATGGATGAAGCCACTAAGGGAAAGGCAATTCGTACAATTCACTGGATTGGTGATGATTTGTGGACAATTGATGGATGATACAATCATCACTATTGAATAGGACAAGGGGCATGGAGTAATCATGAGAGGGGTTATTGCACTTTCAATTTCAATTCTCATCCTTACCTCAAGTTTAGTTACTGCTACTGGAAATGGGGGCATAAATGAAGTTACTAACCTCGAAAATACAGGAATTGTCGAGGTTAACTTTTCAGAGGTATTCTATGGAAATCAAGAATTCATTATCAATGTTCAACTTGAAGAGGATTCGAATGTTTCTTCGGTTCAAGTTTCCACTCAAATATGTGTAAACAGTGGACTTTGCTATCCCCCAGAGCCTCAAGATTTGGTGAAGGATAATTCAACTGAGATATGGACTGCAGCAGTCTCAACGATTGATGAACAAACATATGTCAATTGGAATTTCGTCTTAAACGATGGAGATAACGAAACAAGGATTCCTGAAACAGGGTGGGGATGGAAAGTATGGTCCGATTGTTGGTTTGATGGAGAGGAATGGGGTGGTGAAGCATATGATGAAGGCAGTACAAATTGCGGACAAGAACCTCCACTTGGAGAAAATGAACAGAGGCTTCCCTCTTTGAGTGGCGCAGCAATTCTCTCCGTTCTGATTATGGCTGCAATCATTCGTCGAGATTGATTTCAACATGTTCTAGAAATCTAGCAATTGTTCGACGTGCTTCAATTCCCCATGATTCTATTACTGTTTTAGCTTCGCACCCCTGCTCGTTGATGGTACCAGAAGTTAATCCTGGTGAAACAAGATCACTTGGAACAAATGGGAGGCGGATATGATGAGACATCTCCAACAAAACACCACTTTCCTGAATTGTTGCAATTAATCCAGATTCAATAGATATGGAATTATTTTTCATTCTGACTTCGGCTCCAAGTGATCGAGCGTGTCGAAACATTGCTTCTAAAATCTCAACTGGATCATCCCTAGTCTGTGATGTCTCTTCTCCATCTTCTTCTGATGCGGGACCATAGGCTGAAAGAAAAGGTAAATCCATCTTATTTTGAGCGAGAAGATCTTCAAGGTCACGTCCTAAACCTCGATCTTTATCCTTCATTTCGAAGACCTCCTGGAAACCAAAGTGCTTCCAATTCAGAGGAAAGCAGGCCATAATCCTGACCTCCATGGCTTTGAGGAGCATGAAATTGGATTGGGACTCCTTGACTTGGAGATTCTGCGAGGCGAATATTTCTTCGGATGGGTGGTTCAAGAACTAAGTTTCCAAAAATTTCTCTTAGATGGCCAGCTACTTGCGTATTGAGTAATGTTGGAGCATGCATAGTCATCATTACTGCATCAACTCCGAGAGATTGATTCAATACACGGCGTACTTCCTGAATTGTTCCCATTAACAATGCAACTCCTTCCAATGCTAGATACTCTGTTTGTACTGGAATAAGAATACCATCAGAAGCAGTTAATGCATTCACTGAAACTATACTCATTGATGGTGCAGTATCGATTAAGATCAAGTCATAATGGGGACGAAGGGGGGCTAGTGCCTCAATTAATCTACGTTCTCGGCCAAGTTGGGCTGCAAGGGCTTCCTCTACCCCCACTAAATTATGATCTCCAACGATAAGATGCAAGCCTTCTACTGCAGTAGCATGCCTAGCCTGAATTGAGGCACCAGGTGTTAAGATAACATCTCTAGTAGTAATCGTGGTCCTTGACTTGTCTACTCCTAAACCTGATGCACAATTTCCTTGTGCATCACAATCAACCACTAAAATTCGTGCTCCTCGTAGGGCAAGATGGGTTGCAATATTGATTACTGATGTTGTTTTTCCAACTCCGCCTTTCTGATTTGTGACGGTAACTACTCTAGCTAATCCTTCTTCAGTTGGTCTAGAACGAGGAATATCGAACAAACGGCGTGGCTTTGCACTAGTATCATGTATCTCATCAGAGATTGGATGTTCTTCTTCGACAAATGAGACATCATGAATAAGGTGCTCATCGAATGATTCAACTATTTCGTCGACAGATGATTCTCTCACTTCCTCACCCATCAAACTCGCATCAAACTCCGGAGATGTTCAATATGACGCTCAATAAATCCGTAGAGAAGTAGTTTGAATCTATGATTCATGCCACCGTGGTATGTATCCATCCAATCATTCTGCCTCTTTCAGCATCCATTGCAACATCAAAATTATGTTCAGCAGATCCTTCTGTCCATGTTCTAGAGGCAGTAAAACCAACCTCCCCCTGATCGATATCTTGCTGATTGGTTAACAAATCCAATAATTCTGAATCGGTGGTAGCCAACAATATTGCTCCTATCTTTACATCACTTTTCAAGCCCTGATTCTCTCCAAAAATCAGACCAGGTTCATCAGAATCATCCATTTCAAGCATCCTATTTTCTAACGACGAAAGAGATAATGTTTCAGGAATTGCATTTAGATTGTATCCCGGAGAATCAGAAGGTTCCATCGTGCCATCATGGATAACATCACATGATGTTGCAGAAGTACCTCTCACCTCTGTCCATCCTGCATCATCTTGGGGGTCAACCCAACTAAGATTCCAAATCTCTCCATTTTCCTCTCTATGTTCTACTTTCCACAAATATCCATCATCATTCAATGATGATCGGACACCACTAGGCGCAGAGGAATTCATCAAACATTCAACTGCTTCTTCAACTGTGAACTGTCGAATCTGAGACTCATCAGAAATATGATTTATCCACCTAGTTTGGTCTGAAGGAATGTCTTCGCCGGGTCCAGGTCTACTGGAATATAATGTCCCCCAATCTATTACTCGATCTCCTACTGAAAATGATGTGCTGCTAATTTTGTACGCAATAATCAGTTGACCATTAGGAACTGTAAGTTCTAAAGCCGCAGATTCTAAGGCTCCACAATCACTTGATTTCTTATCCTTGTCAATCAAAATGTCTACTTGTTGTTCGACTGGCCAAGGATTACCTTCCTTAATGAGAAGGGAAATTCTCGCATGCCCAAGACAAGAATTGATAGAAGATTGTTCTAAATCAATTGGAATGAGTAATTCACCATTTACTCGTTGAGATTCTTTGACCACATAATCCCATCCATTTACTTCACCTGTACCCCCTGACTCAAACAACGTTGTATCGAATGCGTCATGCAAATCCATAGGGATTGCGGGCTGGAGTAAAAAGGGTAGAATTCCATCAATTACTGAAACGCCAGTTCCTCCAAACGATACTGCATCAATTCTAGTCTGATCATTATCTGGTGTTCGGAAATCCAATGATGAAACTGAACGTATGGTTGTTTCTTCCGTCAACTCCTCCCAAGAAAGCGAATCAATATCTACTGAATTACTATTCATTTCCCATGTCAAACTATTGCTGCATTTACTATTGTCTGTGGTCCATGTACGTCCACTCAAATCAACATTCAAATCATATGACAAACTTCTCTCTGCAGTCAAATGGGTACGACCATATCCATCAATAGATTCGGCAGCACCGGCATATGTTCGATCAGTTGGATGACTAATCTCAGAAGAGGGAGCGTTTCTAAAAGACATTGAACCTGTCCCGCTCATTACAACCTGAAGATCTCCACAGGCCTTGTCTAATGCATCTCCAGAATTCTCTCTCAATAAGGAAACCATCTCATCTCCTATTGCTGATATTTGGCCATCAGTCATGGTAAATGTCATCGAATCACCATATCGATTAGGCTCTGCCGAGAACGATTGTTGATCTTGTACCCAAGTCCACCAGTATCCTCCACCAGCAACAAGAGCACCCAATAGTATCACCCCTAGAACCACTGCAGTTCGTGGTTTTCCAGATGTCTTTTTAGATTCAACAACTGATTTCTTTTTCACTGTTGGTTCACGAACTTTCAGAGTTATTGGTTCTGAAGTTGGTTCTTCAACATCATCAACAAGAACGGCTTCTAGAATCGTTGCTTCCATTACTTCGTTCTTTTTACGAATTCGTGATGGAACTTCTTTGGTGACTGTGGGTTTGACTTCTAACTCATCGTCTTCTTCAAGAATAAGAAAATCATCGTCGTCATCAATTGTGAAAGAAGATTCTAGCAATCTCTCAACGAGTTCGGCTTTCTTTCCGGTTTTCGAAAGACTGCGCTCTTTGAGGAGGTTCTTCAACTGGACGACAGTCATCGCCTCAAGTTCTTCACGATCCATGTACTGCACCTCCGTATATACCGATGTCATAACGCGCCGCTATCAAACCGTTGCACTACAGGTGTGAAACACGAGGGTTTCCAGATTGATTAGGGTGAACCGCGCATTTGAGCAATTTGCTCAGCTGACCAACCAGCAGCTAAGAGTTGTTCATCAGTGTATTCCGATGCTCCATCTGCAGATTCTTCAGTGGATTCAGAAGATTCTGTTTGTACTTGCTCTTCTATGGTTTCTGTCGAGGATATTTCTTCTTCTGGAGGATTTGTTTCATCTTCAGTAGAAGTTGGTTCGTGTGCATCTACTTGTTCTTCATCGGCTCCCTCTGATCCCGAAGATAAGTCCATACCCATTGCTCTTTCAGCTTCTGCTGCATCCATGACTTGCTCTTCTGTACTCTTAGTTGATGCCTCTGGATAACGTACTTTCTTGTATGCTGAACCGGCTTTTTGTGCTCCAATAACTGCAGCAATAAAAAATGGTAATATCAATACACATATCGGAAGGAGAAATGCCCTAGGCCAGAACATATCTGCCTCAGAATCAACAGTTGCCTTCCAATATTGCTGGGTACTTGCCCATGAAGCATGATTGTAATCCTGGGCATCCAAGTATTGGAAAATTAGACAATAACGCCCTGGTTTTACAGTTAATGTGACCTCAGTAATTCCACCTGCTGCCAGGGCAAGTGATTCGGGAGTATCCATTATAGTAACTCGAGAAGTGTCGTCTCTATTCCAGACAATTTCAGTGGTTGGCAAAGAATCGCATCCACTGGGAGACTCAAATAACCCAACATGAAATGATGTGTTCATGCCATCAAATCGATACCCTTTGAGGGTTAACTTAACTTGTACATCATTCAACGGACCTAAATCAAATGGCTGCCAAATACCTAAATTCAAATCTTGTTCAAAGGAACCGGCATTGAAATCACTTCCATCCCAAATCTTTGATTCCGCACGTTCATCGATCTGTTCTTGATTCCAATGTTGAGGGCTAATAGGGTCCATCCAAGCAGTCACCTCTTCAGCAGATAATGTCTCATGGGGATTAGATGAGATATCTCCTTGAGAGACCGGGAAAAACGAGAAACCAAACAATATCGTAAGAACCCCTAATGAAAAATAGACATTCATGCGTTTAGATGTGCGTGATGATTTCAAATTCTTTAGTTGAAGTTCACGTTTCTCCTTCCTATTTCTCTTATCTTCCATCTCTGCAATTGGATCAAAGGATGCAGGAGCAGAAGAGGGGCCAACGGGTATAGAAGGGGCAGCATTGGGGGGCTGCATGTATACTCGGAAGAGACCTCTAGACTTCAAAAGAACCCTGAAATGAGGGATGGATTGAAAACTAGTCGGGGGAGGTCGCGGCTCAATGAAGGCGCCGAGACTATGCATCCTGTCCCGTGGGCCACAGTTGTACAGTACTCGACGACTGGTAGATGAAGCGGATGCAGCAGGGATGATTGTAGAAATTGTTGACCCTCTTGAAACCAGCCTTGTTCTTGATGATCGGCAAGGACAAGTAATTCATCAAGGATGGCCATTAGATGTTGATGCTGTAATCCCAAGGATTGGATATTCTGTTACAACTGAAGGAGTTCGAGTGGTACGACAATTTGAGAGAATGGGCGTCTATGTTGCTAATGGTGCAGATGCAATAATGAGAAGCAGGGATAAATTAACTGCTAGTCAAATTCTATCTCAGAAAGGTATTCCAGTTCCAAAAACTGCATTAGTTACTTCATGGAGAGATGTTGAAAGAGCTATTTCGCGAGTTGGTGGAGTTCCATGTATCGTAAAAACAAGTCAAGGAACTCAAGGCGATGGAGTGTATTTAGTTCGTTCAATTAGACATGCTAAGGAATTAGTATATCGACTCTTGGCAGAAAGAAATACTATCCTTGTTCAAGAATATATCAGAGAAAGTCATGGCAAGGATATCAGAGTAATCGTTGTTGGTGGAAAAGTTGTTGCAGCAATGAGGCGCGTATCTAACGGACGTGAGTTTCGTTCAAACTTCCATCTTGGTGGACGCGTTGAATCAATCGATCTCCCTGATGAGTATGCGAAAGTTGCAATTGATGCTGCAACCCACCTTGGCATAGAAGTTGGAGGCGTTGATTTATTGGAAGGGAGAATGGGTCCCATTCTGCTTGAAGTAAATTCTAGTCCAGGATTAGAAGGTATCGAGAAAGCTTCAGGAGTGAATGTGGCAGCCCATATTATCAAAATGATTTCGAAACGACATAAAATCCAATCAATAAACCTAGATGAAGTGATTCGAGGGAGGGCAGGCTTCGGTACAGTGACGGTGACGCTCAATGTATGGCCTCAGTATATCGGTAGATCAATTTCAGATATTCTACCACCGGAATCATTTGTTGTAACAATTATTCGAGGGAAAGAAAATATCTGGTCTGCTGACCATGATTTGATACTGCAACCTAACGATCAAATCATTTTGTATGGCCCAATTGAAACCATTAGAGCACATATCGATGGAAAAGACGATCCTGCGGCGGCAATGAGTTAGGTTCTGAATGGGCTTCAACTGCAATTAATCATCGGGAAGGATTCAAACACGACACCCCGATTGGGTATTGCCCTTCGGGGTTGGGATGGGACCCATGGACAACGAGCGAGAGCGGAGCGGATGGTCAGCAGATGGCCCTCGTGGACGTTTAGCAACTCCTTTCGACCCTAATTACACTGGAGCAGGGCAAGTTCTCCCCTCAAGATTAGTTCGAATACAGCATCTTCCGTGGCTTTCACTTTGGGAAGCACAATTACGTGCTGAGAAAAAGAGTGATCATACAATTAGAGCATACCTTTCGTCTGCTCGAAGATTCGGATTGACTGTTTTGCCGGGTGAAGAAGATGTTGAAATTGAAGAAATGCCAATTTCTGAAATGCATGATCGTTGTGATCCAAATAATGGCCGCCTAGATTTATTTGTCCAATCGATTTCAAATCTAAGACCTTCAACAATCAATGCTAGAATTGCAGCCCTTGGACATCTATTCAAATATCTAGGGCATCGTATTCCAGACTGGGTACAAAGACCAAGTGGAACGAGGCCTTTGCCTAGAACTCTCACGCGTGATGAAATAAATCGTGTTCGAAATTCTGCTAGCAATTCTGAGAATCCCCTTTCAAATCCAATTATTACTCTCCTCTTGGATACCGGAATGAGAGTTTCAGAAGTATGTGCACTAGACATGAATAATCTAGATCTACAAGATAAATCAGCAAGAATTTACGGCGGAAAGGGCAACAAGGATCGATTGGTGCTATTCACAGAAAGAACTGTGGATTCCCTGGAAGCGTGGTTCGGTTCACGAAGAATGCAAATTGAAACCAACGCACCAAAAGGGGATGATTCAGATGCTGTTTTCATTTCCTCCAGATCTAGTAGAATTGGACCGAGATACATCCAGAAAATGATGGATACAATCGCAGATTCAGCAGATATACCAAGATCTCGATTGACACCACACACACTTAGACACAACTTCGCTACTGGGCTTCTAGAAAGAGGTGTGGACCTTGTTTCAATTCAACGTCTTCTTGGCCATTCAAACATTCAAACAACACGAATTTATCTAGACATAAGCGACCAAACACTTCGAGAAATCTATCATAGAGCACAATCTGCTGCAATGGAAGAATAATCAACGCTTCTGCCCTGGTCTTTTCTTGTTTTGTCGTTTCTCGATATCTTCGGGTCCAGACCAATCTCTTTTCGCTCTAACTTCATTTCCGGAATGACCAGAGATAGGACAATGCTTGCCTGATCTACAACGAGAACAATTGTCCTTAGGAGGAATCTCAAGCGGTTTTGTAAGACGACCATACTTTCGTCTTGGCATGATGCAATCAAATCAACGGCGATACTTGATGAAAGCGGTCAATCTGCTCGTCGAACTCGTTTGAGCATATCTGCAACTCCTTTCGGGGCAGTTATTCGAGTGCCGACCTGATCTCCTCGAACTCCACTCTCTTCTACACTAACCTTTGACTTAGGAACGATGGGGGGTGCTGAGGGTTTCTCGGGCTTGGACTTCGCTTTCTTACTCTTCTTTGAAGCAGCCTTTGCTTTCGATGAAGCTACTGCCTTAGCAATCTTTGCTGCTGTTCCAGCAGTAATTCCTGCAGCCTTCAAGCCTTTCAGACCTGCTTTCACAACATCTGACTTAGAACTCATTCCTGCCGCTGCTAACTTCTTAGCAGTAGCAGCCCCTACACCGGGAATTGCAGTTAACGCGTCCATGACCTTCTTACTAGGCTTCGCCATGAACTAACTAGTACCTTGACGGCGTATGAATATCACCATGAAATTACCACAGGAATCATTGCTAAGAACTTGAAGGGCACTTCATGGAGGAGGAGGAATTTGTCCTTTGGGCTCAAGTCCGTTCAGGCACTCCCCAAATGAAAGTGGATAGTGATGGTGTACTGCGACCCAATGCTTGGCCCGATGGTGGCAAAGTAGCATACATTGGAGACGTTACTCAAGCAGTGCTTAGTGCATTAGGGCCTCACTCTCCTCCAGAATTCATCGAAGAACCCGGTTTCGATGAACAACGATGGACTATAGCTGCTCGATCAAATGAATTGATGGTCATTATCAAAAGTGAGTCTTATTGGGGTTTAGGACTCTTTGCAAAGTGTTACCTAAATCGAATAGAAATTCGCGGATTAAGGAAGAATGCTGCAAGACTTGCATTCGACATTATGGCTAGTTTGGGGAGAAACCCTTGGAACGCTTCTTTTCCTTTTGGTTATCGACGAAAAACTAGTTTAAACGGTAACGAACACAAATCAATCTGGAAAAATTTGATCAAAACTGGAAAGGAAGAAATGAATGAAAATATCGAAATTATTGCCGACAGATTTAGACAACTCAAAGGCCATGTTGACAACACGGGAAAAACACACTTGATAGAAGTAGAAGAAAATCTCAAAATCGCTAGACAAGCCTTGCACGATAGAAACGCTCCAGCTGTATCACGTGCTCTATCTAGAGCAGAAACCGGATTGATTCTAGCTAATCCAAAAACTCGTTCCGATTTAGAGGAACAGATGAATGACTATGAAGAGGAAGAGATACCATTCGTAGATTTGACTGAATCAGAGTAATTATCCAATCTTTTCCCAAATCCATTGCCAAACACCATGGTTTGCAAGATAGATTACAATAGACATTGCAAAACATGCAAAATATACCGCACTCTTTGGAATTTGGAGCGCATCTTCGGATTCCTCATCGAAATAACGAATCAACCCAGCAGCTTGCTGGATGCCGCTGTTATCCTTCTTCTTCGCCATGTGAACCATTCTTCCCGACCGGAGGTCTCTATTTGACGGTGACGCATACCTTTGAATTCATTTAAGGGGCCAAAGCCTCTACCAAAACGACTCCGTCGTGGAACTCAACAATTCTTGATGCGGACTCAACAGCAGCATCTAATGAATGCGTCATGAACAGTTCTCTTCGACGACCATCACGCATCTGAAGCACCAAACGATGGGTCAATTCAGAGAGTGTCTCTCGATCGACAGTTTGCCACACCCAATGCTCTGACTCAATTGTAACTAATGCTTCTACAGGAACGAGGGAGCCTTCTGCACGTCCATAAAGACGGGCCCGCTCTGTTAAACTCCGAAGTTTTCGAACCGTTTCATTCGTATCTGTACGAATAACCCTTTTTTCTCCTCTTCCATATCTCGACGACCTGCGTTGCTCTATATCCTGCATATAATTCCCATCCCGATCCGTTAAGACCGATGTCTGAAGGTTTCAAGTTAGATATTTAATCATAGTTGTAAAATAACTTATCAAAATGCCATTGCTAATCTTTTTCAGGATTTCCAAAATTGGCGATCTACAATATTCCAACATTGCGGAATTAATATGAAAAATAACCCTAATACGAATACTGATGTTTCATTCAAGGAAGAAAACATCACTAACACACAAGATCCTGTGCTTGCTCCTAGGATTATCCCTCTGTGTGATGAGCGATTTCTTTTATCGAATCCGAGGGATGGAAGTTGGGCGCCCAATGCAGCAACAATACTCAAAATACCAATCCCTGAAAGTGTAATTCCATTGAAATTCATGCTAATCAACAATAATGCGATGCCGATTGAAAAAACTGTGAATGCAAGAGATGGCCAAGTTTCTCTATTGGATTCTGGCGAAGATTCGCTAATCCCTCCAATGATATCTGCTACAATTGTAGTTGAAATCAAGAAAATCAATGAAATTGCATTTCTAC
>DASCRU010000122.1:0-9605 GCA_034400015.1 Candidatus Thalassarchaeaceae archaeon
TGTTCATTGATTGGTATCGTGTTGTGATAAATGGTTCTCCAACAACATACGAGTTTCTATCTTGGGAAACTTCGGATTCGATGATTAAATCCGCGTTCTTTGTCTTTGGGTCAATATTTGTTTACATTCTAGTTATGAGAATGAATTCACGGTCTCCAGCCCGGTAAATCCTCATCATTATGTAGCCTTAGGATGCTTGTTCCGGGTATACACTTCACTTGTTTCCTACCTGCGAATTCTCCTGGTTCTGCGTTAATGATTGCAATAATGTCACCGCGATTTACACCGCCTGATGTGGCTGGAACATTTGTCTTGAATCCTATTACATTGATGACTCCAGTATGGTCAACCATAGTGATTGACCAACGATCTGAATGCCCCCCATTGGGCAATGGACCTCTCAGAGATTCCACCGACCAAACTCTACCGACAACGTTCACTCTCGGATGTATGTCGATGATTTCTATGTCGTCTGGCTCAGGGCCATCAGATTGTTCAATGCTTGCACGATGATCTATGGAAATCTCTGTTTTACTCCTCCAAAGGCTGGGTATCCCCCCTCGAATTCGCACTCTCACTCCTTTACGCAGGGATCTCGTTACATTTTTTGGCGCAGTATTCCATGCATTCTTCACAGTGACTCCATCCAAACCTTGTCTCAAATCAAATTGAAACACCACTCCTCCATCCTCTAATTTTGGTTCTCTTGGGACTGAGAAAATTTCGCCTTCCAAATCAACTCGTGTGATTACATCAATCACAGGTGTAAGGGGTAAATCTCTCCCCTTCACCTTTGCAGTCTTGTTTTTCGGAAGAGCCGCATCATGTCCACCTTGTGGGCATAGTGCCACATATGGGCACGATTTACACCTCTCTGTCGAGTCTTCGGATTGCCCCACAAGTTCTCCTCCCGGTTCAAAATATGAGATAGGCGATGGGTCTTGAGGAGCATCATTCTCAGAATTAACCTGTCCGAGAATACCATGCATCCTTTGCATGTCTTCACTCATGCGCACTAATTCTGTTTCACTAGGTGCATCGACTATCTTTCTATATCCTGGGCCAAGATACCATATTTCAAGGCCATCAACAGTTTCCTTTCTATCGTGTGTTTCCCACCAAAGCCATGCATACATCCGCAATTGCTCAGGATAGAGTCTAGATCGGTCATTGTTTCCAAACGATGCTTTGAGATCAATAATCCGTATTCTTCCATCCCAACGATACACTAGGTCGTATTCACCCTGAAACCATTGGTCTGGATGAATGGATTGCATAGAGAATGGAGGGGCATCTGGATCTACGAACCAAGGGCGTGCGATGGCCCATGCTTCACACCATGTAATTGCACCTGTATTTGCTTCAGGGGGTACATGCATGCCTATATTCGAAAAACCATCAGGAGGAGGGAAATCGCCCCGTTCTCCCCCCATTCTCCATTCTTCAAGAATTTCCTTTGAGAGAGTCGAATGGCAAGTAGCAACCTCTTCGAGATGTAAATCAATTCCTCGATGTGCCATTGAAACAACTTCATCGCGATCTAAATCACTTGCGTCACCTATGCGATGAGGGCTCACTAGCCACGAGATTAATGCCTCCTCAGTACAACGTTCAACATGTGCATCTATACGAGAGTGTGCCCAACTTGCAAGTGAATCTAAATCTGTTGGCAACTCATTCTCAGAGACTCCATCAAGTGTAGGTCCAAGCCAACCATCGGTTCCACCTTGCAGATTCCCTTTTTGATCTAAAGGTGAGACCAATATCCTATCTGGCGCCTCTGCTTTAATCAAAGCGGGGCTTTCTCTAAGCACTCGTGAGACACATGCTTCAACTGCATTTCCACGTACTATTGCTGCGGGCATAGGCTCCTTGATTTTGAGATGGTATTGCATCCAATATTGTCTTGGACAACTGTTCCAAGTCCCAATTTTTGATGCCGACAATCGATTCCATCCTTGGACGACGACCTCCTCTGGAGCAAGCCTAGTCACCGGCATGAAAGCGAGTTAACGCGAGGGGTATTGAACTCAACTATCGAATTGAAGAGCTTCTAGGCTAGTCTGCCGACCGAGTTGAATCTGAGGATTCCCTTCTCTCCAACCCAACTCGCCATGATGTACAATCAAATGGTCACCAACAGTCATCGATTCAAATGTTCTAGATCTGTTGGAGCCAAATGCTGCAATTTCAACGACTCCTGTCCCATCCCAAATGTGTAATGTGTGGATTGTCCAAGGGCGTCCATTATTGGAGATGCCCTGATTTCTCCCCATAGAAACAACTTCACCCGCAACTGTGGCACGTGTAGGAATTAGTCCCAATCGAATCCAGTTCTCTTCTGCATTAAATTCGAGGAGTTGCGATTTTTTATCGAGGAATAGGTGGGACCTTCCTCGGAATATACCTGGATTAGCATTTATTATCCCTATTTCACCAATCCATGTTCTAGGATCTACAACTCCTTCTTCTGTTTCTTCAATCGTAATCATTGTATTTCCTGCTCGAAGAGTTGCAACCCTGACTATTTCTCCATATGAGTTTTCCATTTCACGCCACAATCCATCTATAGAACCACGCACTGATATCCTGTTTGGCAATTCAGATATTGCAGTTGCATTTTCTGGAATTTCGAAATTACTCTCGGGTAGAAATGACCGAATAGCCCTGTCTTCTGGATCTGTTGAGTAACCACAAATTTCGAGGCCATTGCAATGAGGGCAAAACAATGGATGGCCCAATGGAGTGCCATTTTCCGATATCCATCCCCAATCATGCTCCTCTACCTTAGCCATCTGGTCTCGAATTCTTGAGAGTCGTTGTGTTTCAATATTCATAATTGAATCAGGTAAAGCCTGAATTTTGTGAATATGTCCATCAAGGAGAAACCAACCTTCTAGCGAATCAACTCCTTGTGATTCTGAAGGCCTAGTTTGATTCCATAACCAACGGTAGAAACCAATCTGTGCCTCTAGATTGGGTTGCGTTTTTCCAGCGCCCCAACCTGATTTTATATCTACAATGGTTGCATTTTCCCTCCATCGATGTACGACATCCATTTCTCCGGATGCCCATCCTTCTGGGTGATGTATTCGTTGAGCTGAGGATATTCTTGGATCTTTCATCCATGGTCTGGAAATTTCCCATGCTTCCCACCAAGTTGTCGTTTTTCCTTCTTGTTGGAATCCTTTTATTGAATGCGCTTCCCCTGGAGAAGATGCCCATCTTGGTGCAACTGGTCTGAAAGGATCACCTTCTGTTCTGAATTGTTTTAGATACGGCCCCCCATCGGCGTCTAGGCATTTCTGTGCTTCTGAAATTTGCATCTTCAAGGCAGAACCTATCTGTTTCTGAATTATATCCAATTTGATGTCTTCAGGACCTGAGCCTTCTTTTTTCCATGGTGTTTGGTCCCATTCTACCAGGAATCTAGAATGTACGTGTTTAGCTAGAGCGGGGATGAGTGACTCCAACCAATCATTAATTCCTTCAAGTGAATCGATACCCTTTGTTTCTACTTCTTCATGACTTTGATCACCTTGGTGTTCAAGGAAAAGTGCCTTTCCATGAGGTGGGGTGCCGTCAGAAGGGGGACTTTCCATTAGCAATCCTACAACTGCATCTTCAAGGAGAATTCCAAGAATCATACTTGGTCTAACTGACCCTCTAAGGCCGATTCTTCGTTTCACCATCCATGCTCTAGGGCATCGTTCCCAACTTACCAAAGAACTCCCACTTAACCGATTACGGCGTCGCCTTCCTGCTCCACCAAAAGGGGGTTTATTGACTGGCATTTCATTACCTCACTAAGATGAATAGAAATATTCTCCCGATGATTTCTGTTCTCTATCTTTTCGACTATCTTCTTTGTTGATTCTTGGTCTTTGTGAATCTTGATCTCTTCTGAATGTGATTCCAACATTCTTGAGAAATCGATTCATTCCGTTGCGTAGGTGCATGGGACCCACTGCCTTTCCTTTTACGCCCCCTTCGCCCTCGAAAACAAGGAGTGAATCACTCACAATATCGATGAAGTAAATGTCATGATCAATGACCATGGCTGCTTTTTCTTTGGTAACCATAGTTCGCCGAATTGCTTTAGCTGCTTCCATTCGAGCATTTGCATCAAGGTGCGCCGAGGGTTCATCGAGAAGGTAAATATCAGCATCTTTACCTAGACAAAGAACAATCCATACTGCCTGTAATTCTCCTCCGGATAATTTTCGAGCTTGTAGTTCAAGGAGTTGATGAACATTAAGTGGCCTCAGCACTTTGGTTTGAAATTCTCCAGAATGCCATGCTTTTCCAAGTTCTGTATCTAACCAATCACGTACGGTGCCGTCGAAATTTGCTTTGACATGTTGAGGTTTGTAGGATACCTTTGCATCCATGGTCGTCCACCCTCCATCTGCTTCAATCTGTCCTGCCAACATTTTCACCATCGTGGTTTTACCTGTTGCATTAGGTCCTACAACACCGACAACTTCAGCTGAATGAACTGTCCCCTGATCTGTTTTTAGAGTAAATTCTCCCAGTGTCTTCTCTAAGTCGCCCCATTGAAGAATTGGGTCCCCTATTTCGTCTGAACGAATACGGCCCGTATGGAACTTGATTGGTTTGTCTCGTATTCTCATGTTTTGTTCTACTAGATGCCCATCAAGATATGCGTTGATTGCCACTCTTGTCGCTCTAGAAGGAGTGAAAATTCCGTATCCTGCTCTCTCTCCGTAAACGATGTGTACCTGGTCACAGAGAACATCTAGAATTGCTAAATCGTGTTCAACAACAAGTACTCTGCGCCCCATTTGCGCTAATGCTTGGATAATTTTTGTTACACGCATACGTTCATGAATGTCCAGATACGATGTTGCTTCATCAAAGAAGTAAACGTCTGCTTCTTTCAGTAGAGTCGCACAAATTGCTACTCGTTGGAGTTCTCCACCAGATAATGCCCCAAGTTTACGATCCATAAGGTGGATAATTCCCATTTCTGTTGCCCATTTTTCTACTTCGTTTCGTTCATCAACTCGATTCAGTAGTTCGCTAACGACTCCATCAAATATCTTGGGTAACTTATCTACATACTGTGGCTTAACGGCAACTCTGACTCCTGATACTGCTACTTGTTCAAGATAGTCTCTTAGTTCTCCTTTTGGATAACTCTCGATTATCTCATCCCAATCCTTCTCTTCTCCCCAATCTCCAAGATTTGGTTTTAGAGCACCCGAAAGAATCTGTACTGCAGTTGATTTCCCCATTCCATTTTGACCGAGGATTCCGATTACTGCTTCTTCTCTAGGTGTAGGTAGTCTGAAAACTCTGAATCCATTTTCTCCGAAACAATGAGTCATGTCTTTATCCAGTTCTTGAGGGAGATTGATGAGAATTACTGCATCACCTGGGCAATGTTTCGCCCTGTTTAAGCAAACTGGGCAAGCAGTTTCTAGAATCTTGCATTTTTTATCTACAACTTGGATGCATTCACTACCACACATTCCTGCATATTTCTGTAGATACGCGAAGGCAGGCATGTTTGGTGCACATCTATCTTCAAGCAGGACTGCGACGCGCATCTTCTCATCTCCTTTGTCTTCGCTATTGGTAATTACCTGCCGTAGAGGGCTGAGATGTTCAGAAGAACGTTAAGAATCGATGACGGATATAGGTTGTAAGAGCTAGAGTAATTTTCTCTGCTTTATTCAATCTAATACGTTCTGTAAATACATCTCCGTTTACTCTGGTGATTTTCTTGAGAATAGATCTGTACAGTCCCATCATAATAGCGGGACTGTATCTTACCTTTGGCTTAAGAAGTGGTAGTAATCCCAACGCTTTATCTCGATAAGATTCGATTCGATCAATGAACTCCATGACGAATGGATTCCATCCAGGGTGATTATTCAAACGTCCTTGTAGGACATCTTCAGCAGAGATTCCATGTTTTGCTAAATCATCAATCGGCAGATAGATTCGTCCACGTTCTGCATCTTCTTTTACGTCTCTGAGAATATTTACAAGTTGCATGAAAACGCCCCATGCTTCAGCATGTTCACGTGCTGCTTTGTCTTCATAATTGTAAATCTCAATACAGACTAGGCCAACGGTCGAAGCAACTCTGTAGCAGTATTTGTACAAGTCATCGAATGTTTCGTATCGGTCTCTAAAGAAATCATCTTCCATGCCCGTGATTAAGTCGTCCATGTGGATCTTTGGAATGCCGTATCTTTGCACCGTGTCCTTTAGTGCCAAGAAAATTGGATCAGTGGAAGCAAGGTCATTGTATGCAGTAGAGAGTTTCTTTCGGAAGAAGTATAGTTGAGCCATTTTGTCCATGAAACTACTGCGTTCAACTACAGGTACACGCTGAATCATTTCTTCTAATCTGTTGATGTATTCTTTTGCTTCAGGGTCATCTGCTCCCTCAGAACCCGGAAATAAGTCTCGATAATCCCCATCTGCTATGTCATCTGCTCTTCTACAGAAGGCGTAGTAGGCGCACATTGCTCTTCTTTTATCATCTGGAAGATACTTGAAAGAATGATAGAAGTTAGCTGCTTCTCTGATGGTCAGTGCCTCGCAGTAGTCGTAAGAGGTATTGATGATGAATGGTGGGATTTCCTTTTCTGACCATACAGGGGCATCAATACTGTCGAAAGGATTTGAGAGTTCTACACCAGATTTATTCACGCCCATAAATTTAGCAGAAGCACGCAATGCATCGAAGGCTGTAACACTTGCAGCGCGGACCGCTTCTGAAGTAATTTCAACAGCAGATCTTAGTGAACGAATGCCTTGCTCGTCATGATTTACAGGCTTCATGGGGCTTTCCACAGTATTTTTTGAGGCCTCCTGACGGATGGTCTCCCCCATGTGAATCATCACGAACAGACTCCTGCCCTATATCAAAGGGTGCGATTGTCGCGTAGTTTTCATTGATTAGAGAGAGAATCATTGTCTAATTTTCGATTCTTTTTCAGAAGACGAGCGACCCCTCCGGGGATAATTGTTGAAAGAACGGATTTTATCATCAGCCGTTTCACGGTTTTTCGTTGAACCTTTACACGTTGAGATGAATCTAGAACATTTCTCGTTCTCAACATATTCACTGTTTTTTGTCCGATTAAAACGGGAAGTAGGCAGGCTACTCTAAGTCGAAATTGCGTTCTTGGTAGCATCAGAATATATTCTTCTGCAGCTCTTAGGTGTCCATCTGTGATATCCAACTGGTGATCATATATACCTCGGAATTTACTCATATTTGTTGGTTCAAGAAGATCTTCTGGATTCAAGCCGTTTTCCTTCAGTAATGGTTCAGGGATGTAACATCTCCCGAAACGAAGGTCTTCGGGTATATCTCTGAGGATGTTAATCATCTGTAGGCTCTTTCCGAATTTGACACCTAAATCAAACATTCTCTCTTCTTTAGGACCATCTGCCTTTACCAAATGAGCGAGGGTCATCGAAGTCCAGAATTCCCCGACACTCCCTGCTACCCTGTAGGCATAATCGTCCATTTCATCTGGAGATTGAAGTGCCGAAATTTTCTGCGAATCATTCGCTGGACCAAACCGCTCTAAATCCAAGGTTTGTCCTGCTATGATGATATTCAGGCACCGCAATATACGTGTTCTATCTGCGGAACTAAATTTCGACAATGAAGAAACAACTTGGGATACATTTCGCAATAATCGTTGTTCTCCCTGATCTTCCTGTAGTTCTGCTATAGGTTCTAAATCGGGGATATTAATTGACGTATCTTTCACTGATTCTTCGTACATTTTTAGAGATTCGATTAGCATTCCAGCTTCTCCAATCTTTGAGTCTGCGATGGTATCAGCAATTCTAGCTAAAAGATACAAGAGGCCGACCTGCCCTCTGATTTTTTTAGGTAGAATCTTGAGAGTTAAGTAGAATGATCTAGACGTATCTTCCAGAAGTTTATCCGTCGATGAATCAATCAACAATGGTATCACTCCTAATCCATCAGGTGTGCAAGGTGTTCTTGACAGTGTAGGGTGTTTTGACTGTTTGAACCTACTCCGTTTGGGAACGGATTAATGAAGATGGCTATACTCGACGGGTTGAGCGGTTGCCATGCAGTGTAGTTCCTGTGGTGAAGAGATTCCTACTGATTCACTGTTTTGTCCCGAATGTGGGGCGCGTCAGAACGCTGGCGTTGGAGGCATTAACCCTAGTCCGGCACCCCCTTCAGAACCTTCTCCTGAAATGCAAATAGATCCTTCAATGTTCCAACAACAGGCTCCTCAAGGGATGGACCCTGTTTCACCTAGAGGTAATGTACAAGTTCAACCAAACAACATGGATTCCGAAATGGTGTCTCAGAATTTCCTGTCGTCACTTGCTGCTGATATGACTGGACAACCAGTCCAACCAAATCCTCAGAATGACCCTTCTCGCTCTACACAAGACATGGTTGTTGATGCTATGGCTGAAGCGGAACGTGAGAAGAAGGCAAATGCTCGTTCTGCTTGGCTTTCAATGAACCAGCAGAGTGCCTCCGAATTCCTTGGCGCTGTTGGTGCTGTACAAGGGGCCCCAAATGTGGATCGTAGCTCTACTTCATTAGATGAAGTAGAACCATTCAATCCACCCCCAGCACGTTCATCCACTCCATCTAATCTTCCCTCCGACACATTAGTTCGCAGAATGGTAGAGGTTGCTGTCCGAAGAGTAGGAAGAAAGAGAGGTGTAGGTGTAGAGACTCCTCAAGTTAAGGCAGAAGGTTCAGTAATTCGAGTAAATGTAACCTATGTTGATGACGGTAGAGTATTAGATAATCCTCCTGAATTGCATGGTGCCTTTGAGCATGCTATTGATACCGAGATTCGTTTGAAAGGATATGACGTAGAACTTCTTCTCGCTTTATTCCGCAGTAAGGATGGAGTGATATCATTTTCATGGGGGGATGAACCAGAATCTACAACTGAAGAGATTGATGAAGAGATGTTTGAATGTGGTGCCTGTGGCGGTTTAGTTCACGACAGTGATCCATCTTGTCCTTCATGTGGTGCCGAATTCCTTGATGAAGATGAAGAACCAGAACCTGCACCTCAAACATCTCCTTCTCGAGGCGGTCCACCTAGTAGTGGTCCCAAGGGTCCTAGTCGAGGCGGTCCACCTAGTAGTGGTTCCAAGGGTCCTAGTCGAGGCGGTCCACCTAGTAGTGGCCCCAAGGGTCCTAGTCGAGGCGGTCCACCTAGTAGTGGCCCCAAGAAAGGCGGACCTCCAAGCGGTCCCAAGAAAGGTGGTCCAAAGGGCCCCAAGAGAAAGGGCCCTCCTAGGTGAGAAATTCAGTAGGTTTCAAAATGAAAACCTCAATCGATGACTCATGACTCTCAGCCCTGATGGCCAGTGGATGTGGGATGGCCAGGCATGGATTCCAGCACCTCCGGCTCACACTCCTGGACAAATCCCTCAAATTACGACTATGCCTCATTTGCAACAACCTGTAATACAACCCGCTGGCATGTACATTCAGCAAAAACCGCAAGGTAGTGGTGGAATCATTGTTCTGGTAATCGTGATAGTGCTAATTATTCCAGTAGCCGCAATAATCGGCTCAGGAGTACTATACGTCTGGGCAA
>DASCRU010000123.1:0-13045 GCA_034400015.1 Candidatus Thalassarchaeaceae archaeon
TCAGATGGACTGTGTTGTTGGAGAAGGTCATATGACGGCCACCTTCGTAAATCGTTGTCATCAATCCCTTCTGATCAGATGCGGACCAATCGATGGCGTGGAAGTAGGAATTGTTCACAGTGTTGTTGTGTGATTGGCCAGATGCACCATGGAATTCGATGGCTCCTCCGTCAGTATTCGTGATTGAAATATTGTCAACAAAGGTGTTTTTGGACCGATAAAAGTGTGTGACAAAACGGTCATCTTCTGATTCATCAGCAATTCCTTGACCTCGACGAGAAGTGCTCGGATACTCTAGTGTTGAATTCGTGAACGAACAACCATCACAATTGTTCACATCGATTGTTGTTCCAAAGAAATCAATCCCTTGAATTGTAACGCTATCTGAATTTTGAACTGTAATTGCAAATGGTTGTACCTTGACTCGAAGATCAAGATCATTTGCATTATCGCCAGTAGTTGGTCGATAGTGCAAACGATTGTTGGTGTTGTTAAACCACCATTCTCCATCTACATCAATCAGTTCGCGCTTGCCTTCAAGGAAGTAAGCATGATGTTTTGTTTTCCAACTTGGTGTTGGATCGTAACCAAAGGTACCTGTTGATGCATTCCAACTTGTGATTTCACGACTATACGATTTGAATGACCCCACATTTAGAATTGCAATTGCCCCCACTGGATTGAGCCCTGTAGCATTTATCGTTTCATTGAGGCCAAGATGCACCCCTGATTCAGGGCCTGCGTCTTGCAACCAACCATTCATGTAAGCATTATTTGAATTCGTGAGAGTGCCTTCTGCCCAATAAGAACGGTTGAATACAGACTCATTAGAAAAGCCAGCATTCGGCCATCTTGCTGGAACTTGTTCACCCCAATCAAGGAACAATTGCCACCCATCAACAGGCAATGTAACTTCTTGGATTCCATCCGCATCAGGTGAAGTCCAAATTGCATCAAAATCTTCAGAGATACTTTGAGTGCCATCCATTACAACTCGTTCTCCTGTTGCAGCTCTTACTGTCAAACCATCCTTGTTGTCTATCGTGATATTCTCGTGATATCTACCTGCATGAACAATGATTTCATCGTTTGAACTTGCATTTCCAACTGCCGAAGATATTGTTGATTTGGGACAAGTTGCTGTTCCTGCCCAAACATCGCTTCCATTCAGAGCATCAACATGGAATGGATCGCCCGATCCAAGTGTCTCGCTAGAACATGCGCTCGACCAAGAAGAATCGTCATCATTTGGGACCAGTTCAACGAATTTCCAGCCTTCAAGTGCACCAATATAGGAGGTTTGTGCCAAAGCAATCATCAGCAAAGAAAGAGCGAGGGCTCTCCGCCTCTGACCATTTCCACTCTGACCCATCGGCCCCGTAGGGGCCGGGAATAGATTTAGGTGCTTTTGATTGGAAATTCAATCTTCAACGGTTTTTCGCGAGTTTTCGAGCTTGCTTAGCCCACTCATCTCGCTTAACTCGCCCGGAGAAAAATTCTATGGCTACGTTGACTGTTTCTTCGAGTTCAGAATTCATGTTTCCAACTTGATTGAATGTAAAAATTCCAAGAGCGTGAAGTTTGTCCTCAATGAATGGTCCAATTCCTTTGATTGTCTGGAGGTCATCACGAACTGTAACAATGGCTGCAGCTGCAAATCCTCGCTTGATCCCCTTTACATCCACCAATTTGTTTCCAGATTTGCTTTTCCATGAAATTCGTGCTCCTCCTTCCACATCAGAGATGTATGCTTCCCCGCTTTCCGCAAACTTTGATGCATCTCCAACCTCAAGTTCTGTCGAGTTTTTCTCGACTTTCTTCTTCAGTTTCGTGCTTGACGCAACGCCAAGAGTACCGAAATCTATGCTCTTTGCTTTCTCAGCGACACGCAAGAGTTCTTCCTCTTTCTTTCGAGTCTTTTCATCTAAATTTTCCAGACGCTTTCGGCGTGCTTCCATTTCTTTTTCCATCTGCTTAATTCGTGCAGCGGCTGCTTTCTCAGATTCGGCTCTTTCCGCTTCTGCCTTGGCTTTGGCCGACTCTGCTTCTGCCTTGGCTTTTTGGGATTCAGCTTCTGCTTCTGCCTTTGCCTTGGCAACCTCTGCTTCTGCCTTCACTTTAGCAATCTCAGCTTCTGCCTCTGCCTTCACTTTAGCGGCCTCAGCTTCTGCTTTCACTTTAGCAGCCTCTGCCTCTGCCTCTGCCTTCACTTTCGTAGCCTCTGCCTCTGCCTCTGCCTTGACCTTCACAGCCTCTGCCTCTGCCTTGACCTTAGCAGCCTCAGCATCTTCTTCTTCTTCTTCAGCCTGCGCCTTAACAGCTGCAGCAATTCTAGCTTCTTCTTCCACTTTCTGCTCAGCAATATAGTCTGGATCTCCTTCAACTACAACATTCCAAGAGAAATACACTGAAGCAGAACCAAGGCGAATGATTGAATCATAACTACCACCGGCCAAAGTTGGATAATCCTCATCGGTGAACAAGAACTTTACAACAATCGTTCCATCTTCACCAACTTCAATTTCGGAGACTGATTTATGATCTTCAAATTCATCTTTATCCTTTACATCAACCATCTGGAAACGGGTGTCGTTCTCAGTTTCCATCCGATCAGACATACCAACTAGGTAACCAGAAGAAATGTTGGTGATTGTGATTTTCTCAGAACATATTTGAGTTGAACCTGGTTGAACCGTGAATGAAGCCAATACAAATGGATCCTTTCGTGTTCCCTTACCTTCAAGGAATTTAGGAGATGCGTCTGTATTTGGGGGTTCAGGGCCCTGTTTTCTCGCCAAGATTATCTTTTTGTTGGTCCCCATCAATGGAATCAAGAGGAACAAGAGGAGTAGCAAGAAGAGGATGCAACACCACCAGTATTTACTGGAAATTAGGAACAATCCTTCTTCATCTGGCTCTGGCTCTACGATAGTGCTCGTATTCTCTTTAGCATCACATAACCCATTGCCATCTGCATCTGGTGGTATGCTATTGAAATCCATTGGGTCAGACCCGCATTCAATCTCTTCCTGATCTGTATAATTGTCTCCATCATCATCCGTATCTGCAACAAGGCCAGTGTTAGAAGAACCAGTCAAATTATCTGGTAATCCATCATTATCCAAGTCTGCAAATGCACTCTTGTCGCTAGGGAATGCATCAACAATATTGTTGAAACCATCCCCATCACGATCTTGATCAATGCCATCGCAAGATCCATCCTCATCACTATCAATTGGCATGGATGCATTGTCGAATCGATCGCTTCCACATTCTGCTTCTCTGGTATCCAACCATCCATCATTATCATCATCGAGGTCCTCAATTAATCGAGGTGTGCTCTGAGAGAATCCGAAGATATCGTCTGGCATTCCATCGTTATCGTTGTCGAAAGCAGCTGCTGAGTCGTTAGGGAATGCGTCTGACTCATCAGGTACTCCATCTCCATCTGTATCCGTTACGTCAGGACCAGTAGACAATGCATCACAAATCCCATCATTATCTTCATCTGATGGACTATCAGATACATCCAACGAGTCTGATCCACATAATCCCTCAAGAACATCTGACCATGTGTCCCCATCATCATCAAGATCGTAGATATCGGGTGTACCATCTGTATCGGTATCCAACAAAACAGAAATGGTGACTTCGAAAGTAGCACTGCTCACAGAATTGTTTGCCCAAATGAGGTATGTCGTTGGAGGGATTTCCTCTGTTGGTGTTCCCCTAATTGAACCGTCCATGCTCGCATCACGGGCAGGACTCCATCCAAATGTGAGTCCTTCGGGTAATTCTCCACTGATCTCCCATGTTGCTACATCTCCACCAGCCACTGTAGGGATGAATGAATCCATCAAAGAACCGTTTGCCAATTGCAGTATTTGTGAAGGGTATGAAACCGCTAAAGGCAAGTCCCGGAAGTCATCGACAAAATCACAAATTCCATCCCCATCAAGATCTGTTGGATGGTCGTTTGCATCCAATGAATTCGTGTTGTTACAAGCTGCTTCTTCTAAATCCGTCCATCCATCATTGTCGTCATCTGGATCCATGGCATCTGAAATTCCATCTGCATCTGCATCTCCAGTCACTTCATAGACAGTAATGGTGAGTGTTGCAATAGCCGTATACTGGCCATTAATTGCAGTCACTGTGTACTGAATTGTTGAAGTATTGGTGGAAGGAGTTCCCGTCAAAACACCAGTCTCGTTGAAAGTCAACCCATTCGGAAGTGTTGGTGAAATTGACCAATTCGTTACATTGCCTCCAGTTACAGTTGGACTCAGGGAACTCATTGCTTGATTGATTGTTAAGTCAAGAACGGTTACAGAATATGATATTGCAATTTCCCTATCATCGGTTGTATCTGTGAAATCACATTCGCCGTCCCCATCGATGTCTGATGGATAGTCCAATGGATCCAAGTCACTGTGCCCTCCACAGGCTGTTTCATTGGCTTCTGTCCAACCATCGTTGTCATCATCCTCATCAGCATTGTCACCAATTCCATCGTTATCGAAATCTGAATCTTCAGAGGGATCTAATGGGAATGCATCCTCACCATCATTGGTCCCGTCATCATCACAATCAGGATCTAGTTCGCAACCTGTTTCTTCATTTTCATCAAGAACACCGTCGTTATCATCATCTAAATCGACAATGTCTGGAATACTATCTCCATCTGTATCCTCTTGAACAATCATCTGTAGTGTCGCACTGTCTGAGAATCCACCAGCTGTGTACACAGTGACTGTGTATGTTGTGAGAATAGATGAGGCGTTTGGTGTACCCCATATTGTTCCATTCGTGGAACCGAAATCTAAACCAGAAGACAATGCTGGAGTAATGGTCCAAGTAACTGGAGTATCACCTGAAGTTTGCCCAGAAATTGGTTGCATAGCACTTCCATTGACCAACATTACAAGGTTTGTTGGCATTGTAAGGTGGATCTCTTCAACAATGTCGAGTACTTCTATGGTTAACGAAATATTGTCTGTTGCCCCACCTAAAGTTACAGCAGTTATTGTGTATACAGTAGAAGCATTTGCTTGAATTGGGGTTCCCCAAAGTGTTCCATTTGTAGGTCCTAATTCAAGGCCTGAAGGTAATGCAGGAGAAATACTCCAAGAAACTGCTGGATGGCCCGTGGTCTGAACAGATAGAGGTTGCATCTCAGTTAAATTGGTCAAACTCAATGAGTTAAAGGGCAACGAAAGTGTAATCTCTTCAACTGGTTCCAATACCTCAATCTCAATGGTAAATGTACCAGTTGCAGCACTGTTCGAAGTTACAGTTACAGTGTAATTGGTTGGAACACTTGACTCACTTGGTGTGCCCCAAATGGTTCCATTGGTTGTTCCAAATGATAATCCAGCAGGCAAAGTAGGAGTAATGTTCCAAGATTGGGCATTGTCTCCAGTAGTTTGTCCAGCAATTGGCTGCATTGCTGTTCCATTCTCCAGTATCAATGAACCTGCAGGGTATGTCAATCCAATACCTGCACCAGTGATGTTTATCTCAACTGTGACGGGGGTTGAACCGCCACTATTTGTTGCTGTAACATCATAGTTCTGAGCATTTGTATACAACAATGGAGTTCCTTCGAAACATCCAGTTGTGGTATTGAAAGTCAAACCATATGGTAAATTCGGAGTGGATGAGATTGCCCATGTTGCAACCATTCCACCTGCAGAAGTAACTGGGCATTCTCGAACAGTAACATCACGTGCAAAGGCTAGTGTGTTATTGCCACCCCATACAGGAGATGCAAGAGGTTCATTGATGACCAAGGTGATGGTTTCAGTTGTTCCGCAAACACCCCAGGAATTGCAAGCTACAATGGAATACTGTGTACTCGACATATTGTACATTGGTGTACCCTCGATTGTACCATTGCTCTGATCAATGGTTATTCCATTGGGAAGTGAAGGAGTTACAGTGATTGATTGAAGATAACTAATACCTGTAATGCTCGGTGTCCATGACGTCATCGTATCACCTCTCTCCAAAGTTCTGCTACCTGAATACGATAGAGTTGGAGCTGTTGGAGATACTCCAAAAGTGATTAATGAAGAGATTGTTCTTCCTTGTGTGGTATGATTCAACCAATATGTTGCGTTGGCAGTAATGGTCGTTGGTGTTCCAAATATCCGTCCGGATGAACTTACGAAGTTCAAACCGCTGGGAAGCCAATTTGAACCATTGGTACCAATTAGACTCCATGATGCAAATTGATTGGAATAATAGGAGTAATCAACTGGATATTCATCGAAATAGACCCCCACTTCAGGCATTTTCTCATTGATTGAATGGCCAGCAATACCTATCATTCGATTCAATAGAACACAGGCACAGGTGCTAATTTGTTGATTTGAGAATTCAGGCACTGATCCGAGATAGCCCCAGTATAACGTATATTGAGAGATTTGGAGGAAGAAGGGAAGATCATTTCCATCTGGACCAAAATCCATAATTCCGAACGAAGAATGTGAATTCGAAGTTGAAGAAATTACATGATGAATTTCATCATTATCAATTGATGAGGATCGATAGAATGCGGCAGCACCACTTAACCCACTTGATTGTTTATCAGTAACATAAACATGAGCTACATTGTTTTGAATATAAGATACTGGGGATGGAGAGTTAGGGTTGCTGCTCTTAGATCCATATCCTTCGGAATCGGATGAGGATATTTTATCGGTATTCATATCTACCCAAATTGGTGTTCCGTTGTTTCCATTCAGGCGGGCAGTCATGAGCCAAGCACGTGAATCTGCAGAACTAGTCCATTGATGTGTTGAATCTGGTGAGACTGTATTATTCCAACCAGCATTATATCCTGAAGAAGTGGTACTTACCCCAGTTTCAAAAAATTGATGAATTGTTCCGTGGCTTGCATCATTGAAATTTGGAGTTGCGGTTACATGTACTGAATCATCATCAAATACAGCAATAGAAATTCCATAGAGATGTGTATTGTCTGCTGAAACCATCTGATACCATTCGGCTTGTCCTGATGAATCAAGGGAGAAGATAGAGAGAGTCGCATAGCCGTTGATGTACTTCGTCGTCAAGTTTCCAAAACCAGAAGAGGAGGTTACTTGATTGGTAGCAAGAAAAACACCACCATCGGAACTTGCAGCTAGATCGAGGGAGTATTGATGGCCACAAGAACCTGAACGTTGGCCAGAATTGCCAGTATTCATCCATTGAACAACACCGCTAGAATCAAGACGAACAATGAATGGTTGCCAATGAGTGCTGCAAACATTACGCGACACATTCAATGTACCGAAACCGAGCGATGCTCCTGAGCTGCTAGTGCCATAATACTCTCCCATAATTGTAATATTTCCATTTGAACTTACAACGATGGAACTCTCGGATTGACCGTTGCTTCTCACATTGGTATTGTATGCACTGTTTGGTTGTTTGGAGAATTCATTCCAAACAACATGTCCTGTCTCATTAAACTGAACCAAAATCAAATTTGAGCCCGGGGCCATGGATGAACCAATGATATTGTGTTCATGAGAACGATCAAACTCAATGTTAGAATTATAATTTACACCAAACAACAAAAGAGGTTCATCGTTGGAATTAAGAGCGATATCTGAACTCGTCATGGTTGCTGCTGATTGAATCACATGGGCCCATTGCCAAACACCATCCACAGAGCGTTTAGCGATGATTAAATCACTAGTGTCAAATGTTGATTTGTTTTCCAAACCTGGCAAATCTGTTGGTAAAGAGGTAGAACAAGCAGATCTCCAAGTGAATGAGTAAAACATACTTCCATCTGATGCAAACTCAATGTTTTGCTCTGGGTTGGAAACGCTGCAAGGAAGGAAACTGTTGTAATTTGTTAACAGCGGAGCCATTGGCACAATCTTGATTACGATTGTTCCGGTCCAATTTTCTTGTGCTGAAGTTGTATTCAACGTCACTGAAAAGGCTAGATTCGTGTTAATTGGTGTACCTGTAATCACACCTGTTGATTGATCAAGTGTGAGGCCTGCTGGAAGGGGAGTTGTATTGATGATTAGTGTGGGGGACAAACCTGGGAATGATGGAGAAATACTTGCAGAAACCCCGACTTCCAATGAAGTAGGAGGATAAATTACAGGTGCCGTTTCAAGATTATCACAAATACCATCTGAATCAATATCTCCAGGTACAATTGTTGAATCAATAGACCAAGGTTCGAATGAACCTTGGTATGATACTGTTGAGGAGGCCCCACTTGATGTGAAAATATATGATTGGTTATTGAGGGGATCCAGTGCTTGAGAAATGCTGTTAATTTGGGTATGTGTCGAAGGTACGGGTTGAGTACTTGTCGTTGTTCCATCAATTATCGTATGATATACAGAAATGTTAGAAGGATCTGTCCAGGCTAAATTTACTCGTCCCAATGGATCTATGTCCAAATCAACATGGCCGGCGGACTGTGGTAGAGAGTTCTCAAAACCGATGGTGGAGAAAGAACCTGCTGAATTGTTCATGTAAGTAATGGCATATGAGGAACTAGAAGAACGATAGAATGCAATATGTGCAACTCCATTGCTATCAACTTCTAAATCAAACTGATGATTATTGAGATTAGCCCAACCACCAATTGATTCAATGGAGTCATAACTTCTACTGCCACTGGTAACTGGATGGCTTTGGGTGTATTTTAAGTCATTATTATGCCACCATAAATGGTGTACTGTTCCGTTATCTTGTGCTTCTAAATGATGCTTGTTAGCGGTGTTAGTATTTGGCAAGTTAGTGTAGGTGTATGTCGAACTGTCAATTGTATTTTGGTGCCAAAATCTGTAATAGCCATCTGCAACGTAAACACGATTGTCCGCATCCAATGATATTTCAGAACGATAACTGGTGCTTGAGCTCCAACTTGTGGGAGCTTGTACCCAAGAAGACAATCCATTTATTTCATCATTAAACTGGCCTTGATACTGCCTATCAGCATAGTAAGTTACACCATCTTGATGCTCAAGAGTGATGTCACCATAATTTGAGGTGGTAAAACGTTGGCTACTCGATGATGGACCTGCACTATCTTTAGTTGCTGAAGGCCACATCCAGAGCCCCCCATAGCCTTGACCTGATCTTCCCAAATAACGAAGTTCATCCGAATTTGGTCCACCAAAGTATAGTTCCCCGTTAACACTGTTGGGATAGGCCCCAGACGAACTACCCACAGCACTGAATGAGGTGAAACTCTGTGGTTCACATTCATGTTCTTGAGAATCTGTCCAACCATCATTATCATCATCCATATCCAAATAATTACAGGTTCCATCAGAATCTGTATCAATTGGCACAGAAAGTGATGAGATTGTGTTGGTGTCACAGAGTATCTCATTGACATCTGTCCATCCATCATTATCATCATCTAAATCCAATACCAGTACAGTGGAACATGCTGATGTAATTGTATCTGGCATGCCGTCATTATCTGTATCTACTGAGGCACACTCATCAAGGCTGAAGGCGTCATTAATGTCCAATACGCCATCGTCATCATCATCGTCATCCCACAGATTAAGCATTCCATCAAAATCGGTATCCGGAGACCACAATCGAACATCTGTATGTTCAATACTTATCTCACCGGCTGCTGAGGGGTAATTGGTCGCGGAATCTCCTTGCCCCATCTGACCATAACTCCCTGTCCCCCAACAAACGAGCGACCCATCAATTCGAATTGCACAGGCACCTGGGCCATCAGAAACCGCTACTGAACGAACATGTCCACCCACATTAATCGTAATCGGTGCGGCTGTGGTTGTACCTGCAATGTAGCTGTGGCCCCAACATTGTACTTCACTCCATTCATCGACAATACAAGTTCCTAGCGATGATGGAGATAAGGATGAACGGGTCGGTTTGGCAATTGTATCATACGGACTTCCTGTGCCATTGCCCAACCCATCGCCCATGGAATTGAAATCATTGGTTGAGTTTCGACCATGTCGGTTGCTAGCACCGTTCCCCCAACAAACAGTACCTTCTGTTGTGAGGATCGCACAAGTGTATGTTCCGCCCGCCATGATGTCCAAGGCACCTACATCACTTCCTAAATCCACATATGGCCTTTCTTTCTGAGCGATATTTTGGGAAGGAGTCGTTTTGTTTCCTGTCCCCAATTGGCCATCATGGTTGAGACCCCAACACTGCACCTGGTGATTATCCAAAATAACACAAGCATGATAATCACCAACTGCAATATCAATTGCAGGCCTAGATAATTGGGTATGAAGATGTGTGTCAGTTCCTCCAGATGAAGACACTGTGGGGTTTACGAGGTAATTGTCGTTGTAACCCCAACAGAACACCTGACCTTCAGACGAAAGAGCGCAGGCTGCTCTGGATCCCGCATCTACCTTTACAATTCCAGAAAGTGGTGAAGACGTTCCTGGTGCTCGAACATATGGTAAATTATCTCCCATTTCGTTGCTGTTACTGCCACGATCATTTGTATTGCCATTGCCGAGTTGTAAGAGCCCCCCCTCACCCCAACACTTGATTTGAGTATTGTTCAACACAGCGCATGAGAAATCTGTTCCCGTGGTAATATCTGTAGCGAAAAGATTTGTTCCTAAATCTGTAAACTCTTGATAGTCGCCCATTTCATTGGGAGAATCACCAATATTGGAACTATTTCCAATTCCAAGTTGACCATTGTAATTGATACCCCAACATTTGACAAGTCCCTGATATGAACGAGCACAGTTGAATGCACTGCCCCCAGAAACTTCGGCAATGTCATAATTGGCTAAATCCAAGTTAGAAGATGTTGCAGTTGGATTTACCCATCCATATTGCAAAGTTGTAACAGCATTGGTTGGTTCGGCCTTGTCTGATCCGACACCCTGCCCTAGAGCTCCGTTAGAGTGGCTGCCCCAACACATGAATGAGTAATTTGATGTTCGTTTGAATAGTCCACAAGATGTATTTCCAGTTTCGCTTACAGATATATCAAACGGTGTACCATGTCCTGTGATATCTACTTCTACAGGTGTTGATGATGTGGAAGATGATGATCCTCCATCCCCAAGTTCTCCAGCATTTTCTTTGCCCCAACAGCGTATTGTATTTTCAGCTACTGCACAAGCATGATGATGTCCAACAGAAAGTGATGTAGCGTTCTCATTCAAAGAAACAAAAGTGCCGTGAATTGATGGTCCTGAGCCGCTGCCTGAGCCGCCGCCTAGGATAGATGTTCCAGCGGAGGATTTACCCCAACAGATTGTGGATGCATTTGTCAAAAGAGTACCACAAGTAGCACCTGCACCAGCTGAAAGTAAGCCGAATCTAGGTGGCTGGGATCCTGAATATTGAGATCCTGTTCCTGCTAAATCGACCAAGAGTGGTGAAGATGAATTCGTTCCTGTGAATGAACTATTGCCCAATGTCATGGTGGTGGAATCACCATTGTCTCCCCAACAATATGCTGCACCGGTAGATGTGGCTACACATGTATGATCATCACCGGTAGTCACTTCAGATACAATCATTGAACCAAGAGAAACTTGGGCAGGAGTGCGTACAATACCGCCTTCCTCAAGGCTGAATCCGGCATGAATCACGATATTATCCAACCATGCATCATTGAAGCCAGATGATGAATGTTGATTTAATCCCACAAATACAAGTTCATGAGTTCCGGCTGTGAACGAATGGTTCCTGGTAGTCCAGGTATTGGGGGGATGGTACCACCCCTGATTGGAAGAATCGATATGGAGGGCGACATAATCATTGGAACCCATATCCGACTTTACATCAAAGGTGATGTAACCATCAGAGTGTGCATTTATTGTGAAACTGAATTCATTGTAATAGTTGGAGCTGGATCTAAGATCCCACTTGAGAGTCCCCCCATTATCTGTAGAATATGTCCAATCATTGTCGTGACTATTGCTGCCATATTGGCCAATATAGACATCAGAAAAAGATGTAGTATCCAACCAATTACTGGAAGAAAAGGTCTCTTCAATATACCCAGAAGAATTGGAGAGGTAATATTCCCCCAATTGTTGATTCGAGGAATCCCCCCAACAGTAGAGGGTGTTTTCCACTGTGACTGCACAAGTGTGTTGAGAGCCCAAAGAAATCGAACGTGCTCGAAGATTATTTGGCAATTCTACCTCAACAGGTAGAGATGATGTTGCAGTGGAATTGATTCCTAACTGTCCGTGGGTATTGTCTCCCCAACAATAGATATCTCCATCTATACCAATGGCACAAGCATGTCGAGCACCTACATCAACATCAACAGCAAGCCATCCAGGAGGTAATTGAGAAGGAGTTACTGGTACACCATAATTCACATAGGGGAAGGGGACCGTGGATGCTACAATATTTCCAAGTTGAGAATGGCTGTTGCTACCCCAACAATATACTGTAGATGCATTGGTCGCATTTCCATCTTCAGGTATTGCAGTCAATCCACAAGCAAAGTCATCTCCGACACTAATTGTACGCGGTTCTCCATAGGATGCTAAATCATGGACCTCGTCCTCAGCATCACAAATACCATCGCCATCTGCATCTGCTGGTGTAGATGAAGAATTGATCATATCTGAACCACATCTGTATTCTTCAATTCCAGACCAACCATCACCATCGATATCAATTGACATGCCATTTCCACCAAATGATGCTCCTTCAATCATCCAAATATTGTCATTGGCTGTGAGTTGAGCGCCCAACCAAAGTTTTCCGTTGGGGTGGAAATCTGCGCGAACCTCATTGACTGCTAGATTGAGAATCTCGGCTGGAGTTGTCCATGAGCCATCAACAAGTTTGGTGTACTGCAAAGAAGATGAACTGTTGAAGAAAACATGTGGAACAAGATCATAATCGACAGCTAGTGAGAAGGTTTTGTTGGTCACATATGGAACATGAATAAATGACCAATTTGATGAGGAACTACAAGTGGACCTGCCGCCAGAACAAGAGACGTACATGATTCCATCCGTGGCATAATCTTCGTGAAGATAGACTGCATGAACGGTTCCATCGGGGGCGA
>DASCRU010000124.1:0-6357 GCA_034400015.1 Candidatus Thalassarchaeaceae archaeon
AATCCAGAACGATTTACTAGCTGACGATAATATTCAATCAGTACTTTTCGATATTGGGATTCTCGAACATTTTGATGGCATAGTGAGAGAATTTTTGTTGGAGAAAAGTGGCGTGACCTTTTGTTAATCTTCTTTGAGCGCCATCACAAGGGTCATCACTGCCAAGGTCTGCGGAGAAGCATGGGGAGCACGTTTGACACCTCTGCTTGCCGAGAACAGGATCTGGGTAAATTCGAAATTCTAGAGAGAGATGGAGTTGCTCGAATAGGTCGTCTTTTTACCAAACATGGGAATCTTAAGACTCCAATGTTACTTCCAGTTGTAAATCCCAATATTCGGACAATTGAGCCCCGAGAGATGTGGGGTGAATTTGGTGTACAGGCGTTGATTACTAACTCTTATGTGATTTGGAAACATGAGAAATTGAAGAATCCTGCTCTCAAGGATGGCGTCCACAAATTACTTGATTTCCCTGGCATAATTGTTACTGATTCAGGTACTTTCCAGTCGTATGTATACGGCGATATTGACGTTGGAGTGGAGGAGATTGTTGCTTTCCAGAGAGATATTGGAGTAGATATTGGGACGATGTTAGATGTGTTTGGCCGCCCGGATCAGTCAATTGAGGAGTTGAAGGAAGCGGTTGAAGAGACCGTAAAAAGAGCCCTCCCCTCTTTGGTTGAAGCGGGAAAAGATTTGCTACTAAATGGTCCTATACAAGGTGGATTACATACTTCGCTTAGATCAGAGAGTGCAGAAATGATGGGTTCAGTTAATGGCCCTTTTCGAGGGTTTTCAGTCCATCCAATAGGTGGCATAGTTCCAATTATGGAGCAACATCGTTATCTTGAACTTGCAAGAATCATTCTTGCAGTCAGAAAAACCATTCCTGTTAATCGTCCGATTCATCTGTTTGGATGTGGGCATCCAATGTTGTTTCCAATGTGTATCGCACTGGGAGTAGATTTGTTTGATAGTGCTGCGTATGCACTTTTTGCGAGAGATGGGCGCCTTTTGACTCCGGATGGAACTGTAAGAATAGATAATCTCAAGGAATGGCCTTTTACTTCTAGGGTTCTAAATGGAATTTCTCCATCAGATGTGAGGGCTATGGAGAAAGGTGCTCGAACAGACTTACTTGCTAGATATAACCTTGAGGCAACTCAGGCAGAACTGGCTAAATGTAGAGAAGCGATTCGTTCTGGAAAGATTTGGTCTTTAGTAGAACAACGTAGTCATTCTAGTCCTGAATTGCGAGAGGCATTTCTATTTCTTAAAGAGCATTTGATGGAGGATAATGACTCCTCAATATCTCAGATTGTGTTGGCCTCATCTCCTGTAAGGTCTGGTTCTGAGCGATGGACCGAGGATTCAATTTCCCGCCCGCACCTTATTCATGCAAATAGACTCATTAGAGAGCGTTGGACACCTCCCCTATTCGATTGGAAAGGGGAATCCATTACTAATCCTGAATTGTTACTTATCAAATCTGGTCGCCCTCCTTGGCGTGATTCTGTAAAAAACGATGTTATACGTTCTCTTTTCGATAATCCAAACCAAATCCCAATGATTCAAACCCCTAATGGTCTCCTCCCATTTGACCTTGAGGATTGGGCCCCTCTGTGTCATATTCAAGCTTCAGATAATACCTGGTCATCACTTTCTCCTCCCTCTAATGATGTTCTCAAATCTCTAGGGATTGATTCCGACAATGTAAATACCCTCATTAGTTCAGATGGTGCGATAGACAAAGAAGATCGAATTCGAATCTTTGAATGGTTGGAATTTAGCCAGATTTCTGCTAAATGTGCGGTATTGTTGGGGGCGTCTAGAAAAAAGACAAATGGCTGGTTAAATGGTATGACTGTGGGCCGTTCATCAACGGGTAGAATCAGAAATGTGTTTACTTCTGATGGTCGTCATGTACTATCTCCACGTCTACATGATGGTGGTATTTCTTTAACTAATGAAGGTGCAAAAGATATCCATTCATTGGAGGCAGGAACTCCTAGATTGGTGCTACAAAGTGATGCAATTCCATATGTTCAAGATGGCCGGAATGTGATTCATGGATTTATCGAAGATGTAGATGCAAACATCGTTCCAGGATTGGCATGCCTAATCCAGGATTCGAGTGGAAATCTAATTGGGCATGGAATCTCAAGATGCCTTCCATCTGAAATCCATTGTTTTTCTAAAGGCATAGCAATCAGAGTTCGAGGAGGAATCAAGAGGGATGAGTCTCAATGAGTCATTTCGTCGGTTGATTCAAGTGTCGTCTCTGATGATTTGTACCCGGGGTAGGCAGTTTGGTCTCTGTGAAGAGTGATTGGCTCATTGAAGCCAAGAGTCTAACTAAGAATTACGGACCTCATATCGCTCTTGATAATGTCGATATTCAATTACCCCATGGGTCAATAGGTTTACTCGGCCCAAATGGTGCTGGGAAATCTACTCTAATCAAGACACTTTTAGGGCTGATTCAGATTACTTCTGGTGAAGGAACAGTACTAGGTCACGATATTCGAACTGAGGGCCATGCAATCAGAAGCAAGATTGGATATATGGCGGAGTATGATACTTTGAATCCAGATTTGAATGCAGTAGATCAAGTTCGTTATGCTGGTGAACTTCTTGGAATGGCTCCACCTGTAGCTAATCAACGAACTCATGAAGTAATGGAGTACGTCGGTCTACGAGATCAACGATACAGGAAGATTGGAACGTTCTCTACAGGAATGCAACAATCAGCGAAACTTGCTTGCGCGATAATCCATGATCCTGAACTACTCATCGTAGATGAACCGTCCAATGGCCTAGATCAAGAACACCGAGGTTTCATGCTTGATACTCTTTTCAATATCGTTAGTGATGGGGGGCGTTCAATTCTGATGAGTAGTCATTTGATGGACGATGTACAGATGGTTTGTGATAGAGTAATTATGATTCACAAAGGAAGAGTTGTTGTTCATCGAAGAATTGAGGATTTAGCACGACAAATTGATCGTGAGATTGAGATTTCAGTTTGGGGGGGTGCTAGTAAGATGGAGCAGCAGTTGAAGGATGCAGGTTTGACCGTTCGAAGATTAGGTCGCGTGATGCGTATTCTGAGACAAGATGATTCGACAGTTGACCTCATTCTGGAATGTGCTGCCAAGACTTCTGTACAAATTAGGCAGATGGAAGAATATGAACCCAGTCTTGAAGATCTATTCTTACTCATCATGGATAAGTTGGGTTATGGGACTCGTAGTGCCTCTGAATTGTTAAATTCAACCACTAATTCTCGTGTTATTGGCGATGGTTCCCTAGGAGGTGATTCCATTGAATGAAGAAATCCCTGTTGATTCAGTAGACGGGCAACCCGAAACAGAAGATGTCGAGCATCCACTCGGAGTCACTCGAATGGAAGCGGCCTTTGGTTCAGGGGATGGTGATGAAAATGCATTTGCAGCAGTTTCCCAGGGTCAAGTTGAAGTTGGTACAATTTTCAACAGTGTTTACCGCCCTTGGAGAGGGGAATTAGGCCCAAGATGGGCTCGTAATTATGCCATCTTCCGTCACCACGTCTATGGAATGCTCACCTCAAAAGGTCATCGATATTATCATCCCTTTATCCGTTTAGCTGTTCTTTTCATACTCATCTCTTCTATGAGTACTCTTGGTTTTTTGATTCTTGGCTCATTGATAGGTGAACCCGAAATAATGAGGCCTTTTGGCTTGAATCGAAACAATATTTACGCAAAGATATTGGGTTTTTTCCCTAGAAATGCACTTTGGTGGCCGTTACTAACTGCTTTGATTATTGGGGGTATGATTTCCGAAGATCGGGCACATGGAACCTCTGCAATTTACTTCTCTAGACCAATTAATCGCCTTGATTATGCCCTAATGAAGTATCTTTCAGTCGCTACTATTCTAGGGGGAGTAATTCTTCTAACCTATGTTTCATATTATTCTTTGGCCATTGTTGTTGAGGGTCATGGATGGGCGTATCTTTTTGATTCATTTCCTCTATTCATTTCTGGATTAGGCATCAGTATCCTCTTGATAATCACATACACTTCTATTGGGATGGCATTATCTGCTGTTTCAAAGGGGAAGTTCTTCCCTGCAGTTGGTTTTTTGTCGATAATTTTGGGGACAAAATTGGTAGCATTCCTTATCGATAGTCTATTTGATAGAAGTATTGTTTACATCCTAAGTCCATATGATAATCTTGCCCATATTGGTCAATTAGTAATGGGAATTAATTCAGGTTACAATCATCCTGTTGCCTTCTCTGCAGTTTCTCTTCTAGCCATGAATGTAGTTTCGTTGTATGTTATATCTGTTAGAGTAAATAGCCTGGAGGTGACTAGAGAATGATTCCAGACCCTGAACAAGTTGGTGAACCAGTGCCCATGGAAATCCCTGTTGATCAATCTGTCCCTGCGATAATGCTGGATCATGTCTCCAAGTGGTATGGTCAAGTTATCGGTTTGAATGATGTTAGCCTCGCAATTGGAGGTGGAGTTACTGGAATTCTTGGTCCTAATGGTGCGGGTAAAAGCACTCTATTCAAGATTCTAGTTGGTCGTCTAAAGCCCAGTCAAGGAACAGTTCGTTTGTTTGGTATTGATCCATGGCGTAATGCCGCTCCTTATTCCCGAGTAGGATACGTTTCAGAGGGCGAGAAACTCTATGATTGGATGACTGGTCATGATTTTGTCACTACGCTGGCTCGACTCTATGGTTTCACTAGAGATGAAGCTTCAGCACGAGCAGATCATGTTTTGGAATTCGTAAATCTGTCTGATGTCGCGCACAAGCAGATTGGCAAGTATAGCAAAGGGATGCGGCAACGAGTCAAGATTGCTCATGCTTTAGTGAATGATCCCGATTTAATCATCCTTGATGAGCCTCTCCAAGGATGCGATCCAGTTGCTAGAACGACAATCATGAATGTGATTCGAGAACTTGGCTCGATGGGTAAGACTGTGGTTGTTTCTAGCCATATTCTTTCAGAGATAGAGCGTATAACGGAGCAGATTGTCATTCTCCATAATGGTCGATTACTTGCTTTAGGAAATTTACATGCAATTAGAGGGATGTTAGATAAACATCCTCATCGAATTCTTCTAACTACAGATACACCTAGAGAGTTAGCAGCAAGAACACTTGTAGTGGATGAAGTTCATGGTGTCCGGTTTCCACTTCCACATCAATTAGAAATACAGACCAATGATTTGAATGCAGTCCATTCCGTTCTTCCATCATTAATCACTTCTTCTGGCCTGAGGGTTTCTTCTATTCAGAATCCCGACGATAATCTTGAGAGTTTACTTGCATATTTGATGGAGGGGAGAACATGACTGAGAAACACCGCAATCATGATTCATCTAATCCCCTCTCACAGTCATTAGTGGAAATTGCTCCCTCATCACAAGCCACGAATGCTTCTGATCTCCCTGATAGAATAATTCTCAATAGTGTTTGGTCAGGCCTTGATAGGAAGGCAGGTGCAGTAATTGAGTTCACTGCACGTCAACTTCGTGTTAGGGCATCTACTTGGGTAATTGCTACCATTGGTTTTCTTCTGATGTTGCTACTGCTCGCAACATACGCCGAGGCAATGGTTGAGGGGTTAGAACCGGTTGATGATGATGGTGATTCAGTGGACTGGGATGAAGATGGGTACCCATTAGGGCAGGAACGTAAGTGGGGTACATCTGATTGGAATAGTGCAGAATTCCCCGGTTCAGGTATTTTTGTCACTGAAGGGTGGTTGAATTGGAATGAAGAAGATCATACTGGAAATCATACTTATCGAGGGAATGCAATAATCACCTCTTACAGTTGGATTGGAACACCTCCTGTTGGCGGCATGACTGGAGTGTGGGTTGAGACAGAGAATTTGTCCACATGTACCGAATATGAAGAAGAATATGGTCTGCGCCCCGGTGCATCTTGTTTAACCTCAGATGATGATATCAGTTTCAATGGTTTAATTCAGGTAAATGGGACTGTAGAAATTGATGGAAAACAGTGGTATTCTTATCTTGAATGGGGCGAATTCATAGGAGTTTCAGAGGAACCAATTCCTATGGATCCTCCGTCAATGTATATCGATGAAGATGGATTTGACATCGATATCTCTTCAGGAAATATAAGTCAAGGATTCGACGACGATGGAGATTGTTTGATGGATTGGGATTCTCCTGCATTTTACGCACAAGATCCCGAATATTGGGCTGAAAAAGACTGGGGTCAGAATTCTGATTCTAATCGAAATGGAATAGAATGTGATGTCGAATTAGTATTTGACGAAGAAGGGAATCTAATCTCTATTGAAGCGGATAATTTGGTTGATGAAGA
>DASCRU010000125.1:0-2449 GCA_034400015.1 Candidatus Thalassarchaeaceae archaeon
AATTGATTGCTGAAATCGTCAAGGGAATCGTTGAGACCATCACTCTACCAAGTCTGATTAATTTGGACTTTGCAGATGTTCGTACCATCATGCAAAACGGTGGAGTCACAATGATGCTCTATGGTGAAAGTGATCGAGGTCCCGAAGAAGTCGTTCACGAATCACTCAACCATCCACTACTTGACATATCAATCGATGGTGCAACTGGTGCACTCATACACGTTACTGGAGGACCATACATGACTCTAGAACAAGCAAATCAGGTCTGTGATCTCATGACGAGTCGTCTTTCTGGAGATGCTCATGTCATCTTTGGCGCAAGGCAAGATCCTGGCTTTGGCGATACGATCAAAGTAATGGCGATTATTACCGGCGTTGGAGCTGAACATCTTCAACAAGCCAATGTTTCTGCAGATATGCTCGGAGATGCACTCAATATCGCTAGACGTGGAGAAAGTGGAAGTCGCTTTGGATTCCAACGATTCGACTAACGAATAAAAGAAACCCTCAAACCAAGCGGGATATCAGACACTACCATGCGTCGAACGACACTCGTTCCCCTTGCGCTCTGCCTAGCCCTGTTGATGGTTACATCTTCCACAGTAACTGCAGGTGGAGATGTTACCATGATGCAAGGTGTACCAAATGCAGAACAACCGACTGCCGAAAACAACACATTCCATGTCTTTGGAAGACCGAATGCAGAACCATGTTGGGGTCACTTCAACAACACAGATGCAGATAATGCAAACAATGGATATGGCGAAAAGAGTGGATCTGGAAGTTCGGTCGTATCTATTGACTGGCATTGCAAAATGGATCCGTTGCTAAACACCAACATTCTCCTCAAAGAAGGAGAGGTCATTAGAGTTCATCTTGTACTCGATATAGATGGAGATGCTACCTGTCAAAATCAATGTGAAAACCTTAACATCAGTCTGATGCGAGGTTCAGTAGCAGCAATTACTCAAGAATTCAATGCAGGAGAAGGAGAAGGAATCATGATTGATTGGGATATTCCAGTAACTGAAGATTTAGTACCCTGGAACAGATCTGAAGATGATCCAGGAATAAAAATCACTTGGGCTGGACAGGGGTCCGAAGGATTACCATTCATGCCGAGTCAACCTGCTGAATTCAGAATGTATTACACACATCCATGTCATAGTGATACTACTCCTCCTGAAGAGGCAAACTGTAATTCCGACACTGAAAGGCCATCTAACTACAACAGCACTGTTCTATTCCCAATCCTGAACCAGACTGAAGCAGAAGCGATTACTGGTACAGGAGAAGAAGTTGAAGAAACACCCGGATTCGGTGCAATCATCGGAATGGGTGGTCTTGCAGCAGCGGCTTGGATGCGCGGCATTCGTGAAGAAGACGAATGATTACTCTTCTTCTTCATCTGATGGAGGGAATGCAATGAAGCGCAGCGCTAGGAATGCAATCATTCCAACCAATGCTGTATTGAGATACCAGGATACATATTCCACCATCTGAGGATCTAAGTTGTCAGATACCCACACATCTGCTACAAAGTGATGGATAATACTAGCAATACCAATTGATACAGCATAAATCACTAGAGTTCTCTTCAAACTACGTCCATATGGGCTCGATGATTGAAACGTTACCCTTCGATGAAGATAGTGAGAAATTACTGAACTAATACTCTCCGAAATTAGGAATGCTATTCCTAGCGTGTATGCAGGTAATGGATCAATTAAAACAAATAATTCGTATAGAAGAAAACAGACTAATACATTAAACACGCCAACTACTAGGAAACGACCATACTCCCGTGCGAGTTGTTTAATTGGATAACCAAACATTGAGTCACCAATCAGTTTCATCCCAAGATTCCAGATTCGGTGCTGGTTCTACTTCATTCTCAGAAGATTCCGGTTCTTCATCAATTTGTGTAGTCTTGGGTAGTTCTACATGAATCGGACCAGAATCTGGAGTTACAAACTCCTCCTCAACATCTGGAAGAGATTCCAGCATTTCCTGAATCCTAGGGATATCGACATCTAGTGGTTCCTGGATTATTGGTTCACTATTGGATTCCATTCCCAGTTGACCAAATGCATCATCCAAAACTTCTGAATCAATAGATACGGGAACCACTCTCTTCCTCTGTTCCAATTCCATTTTCGCTTGTTTTGCTTCCTCTGCTCTCAATTTCATATCCTCTATTTCGAATGCTCTTCGAACCTCTAACTCCTGTTTCCTACGGTCCATTTCTTCTTGCGCTGCCTTACTAGGGCGGTCCCATCTGCGCCAATAGTAGTGAAAGATAGGGACTAGAATTAGAGAGACCCATGCACCGACAGCAACCCAACCTCGTGGACCCAAGCCCATAATCTCCGGAACCGCTCTGATACTAAATGGAAATGGAAAAAAGTAGTATCAAATCCACTTCGCTAATGTCTCAGCGATGTGAACC
>DASCRU010000126.1:0-10016 GCA_034400015.1 Candidatus Thalassarchaeaceae archaeon
GGTTTAGCTCCGCCGGATGCTCCTAAGATGTGGGAAGAAGCTGAATCATTGGATCCAAATGAGGCAACTAGCAGAATATACCGAATTTTGTTTGGAAAAGAAGGCCGTGCCTCGATTGCAATTGCTCAATATGACGTATGGGAGGACACTGGTTTCGCTCCTCCGTTATTGGCAACTCTGTTAGGAGTTTCAGATCCAAATGACCCCGATACAGACCGAGACGGAATGTTGGATGGATACGAATATTGGTTCACAGAGTGGGATCTTGATGCAAATAGGTGGACAATGAATCCACTGACTGACACTGATATCAATGCTGATTCAGACAATGATTCATTTGATTGTGATGGAAATGGAGTAATTGATTCTGAAGAAGTATTTACTAATCTCAGAGAGTATGAGTCAAGGAGTTATGGAAAATATTCCCAAATCAATAATATTGATGCTGGAGTTGCTCTTCGCACCTTTGCCCAGGATTCCATAGATGCGATGATGCAAGAACAGGGGTTATCCGCAGCAGATGCTCAGAATCAGTTGTTTGAGAATTTCCGCTCCAAAGATGTCAAATCAAGCGAGCGTGTAATTCGAATTAATTCTGCGTATTCGGAGAATTTCAATTTGAGTCTTCTTGGGATTTCTGATCCCACTCATCCTGATTCTGACGGAGACGGACTTACAGATGGTTGGGAATTCTGTTATGCATTATATCGGAATACACAACCAGTGAACGCATATCGTTGGACTACAAATCCAGTTAATCCACTGGATGTAGATTATGATGCTGATGAAGATGGTTGGTTCGATCGATCAAGTAGTAAGCCAGTAGCGGAACAAGGTACTTGGAATCAAAGAACATTTACTCCGGGTCCAATAGAACATCAGATTTCACCTGGGAATTCTTATCTTTGGTTCACTAATTGGATGGAGTACGACAATGGAACAAATCCAATTTTATCTGATTCTGATAGCGATTCCAGGGTGAAGATATTCAAGACGATTGATGGAGTCACTACATACGAATCTGATTGGAATTTTACTGATGGCCGTGAAGTGTTCAAGTATGGTACTAATCCAAAAGACAACGACACAGATGGCGACATGATCCCTGATTGGTATGAATATGCAAAGGGATGGAACGAATCCAATGATAATTGGTCGTCTTACCGCCAAATACGTGTCATTTGGCAAGAAATTGGTCAAGATAATTGGAAGCCTCTGAATGTGATTCCGAATGGAGGTGGCAATGTTACCATTCAACGTGCAATATTAGATTGGACGTGGGTCACGATGGACCCTACTGATCCAAATGATGCTACTGAGGATCCTGATAATGACGGAGGATGGGATTGTGGGGGAGCTGTGTGTGTATACATTAGATACAATAATTTCCAAGAATACTTTGGAATTACGAATGCCAGTCTTTCCAACGCGAATCTAGTTAGACAGACTCCATTATTGGATTGTAATGGTTCACCAATAGAAGAAGGGTGGCAGTTCCGAGAATATCTTCTTGGTCTTTGTTTACAGAATCCTACTAACATAAATTACATGAGGATGAATAAGGTCAACAATTCGGATTTACTTTATGCGCATATTGTTGATGATATGGATGTAGATTATCTTCAACAGAATCCGGAGGATAATGTGAATATTGTTTGGGGTCAATGGACAGATTCTTGGAATCGAACATTTGGCGATGAGAATCATCTCCCCAATATTGGAAATGGCGAGTTTGTTTGGGGTTGGTATAATTTAGATATTGATGGTGATCAGATTGCAGATGGAACCGATCCATTTGATTATGACACAGACGGTGATTGGTTGAATGATTATTTCGAAATTGAAGACGACCTTCTCGATGGGATTCGAGGCAATGGCGGTTCACCCATTAGGTACGATGATAGAGCAACATCCTAATCTGACCATTCGTGGTCATGTTCAAAGGCGGTTGATGCACTACAGGCACCATGAGCGGCAGCGTTTCCTCATCCTCTGTCGGGCGCTCGAGCCCCATACTGCTCGTCTTCCTCCTATTGATATCCTCTCTAGTTCCATTAATTTCCACAGTTCAAGAAGTTGAGGCAAACCCAACTGGCCGCCATATTTACACATTTTCTGATGGCACAACTAGTGCAATTGCTTTAGCCTCACCAGGTTCCCCTGCTCGAAATATCATGGTGAGTTTACCGAGAGGTGCAGAAGTATTGGATGCTGAGATTACCCTTTCAGGAGCTTCATCTACTGGATGGAATCAGGTGACCTCTGTTAATCGGGCAGATTGGATGGATGGTGAATCTAATTCGGTAGATCCCCGTTCTGATGATTTATCACTCGGTTTTTCCAATCCTGATTTGGATTTTATTCCTTACGAAATTGATTCAACTTCTTCTTCAGGTAGTGCATGGTATGATGATGCGTCATTTTCTATACGTCAACCTCATTCTAGTAATGCTTCTGAGGGCCGTTTCACGCAACAGCGTTCCTTCGCAGCCTCTTCTGTAGGCACTTATTCAGGAGCTATATTCAAACATCGAGATTGGCTTGTAGCATCAGACCTTAGGTCTTCTACATTTGGAGGAATGTTGCGATTATTGCATGCTAACAACGGCACTCAAGTTCAAGGGGCAGCGATGAATAATGGAATGATCTCGATAGATACTGATGGTTGCTCCATTCCGTCCCTCCCTTACACGTGGTCAGGATACGGAATTCGTGATTGGGCAATCACAGATGATGAACGTGCGTTTGGTCTTTTGACCACATACTATTCATCTACATCAGCCCAATATCACCGAATAATTGAATTTGACATTCGTTATATTTCTGAATGGAAATGTGTAGCAGTTCACGATCCTTCTACCAATAATCATGGTGATTATTCTGGTATTTCTTACGATCGAAGTCGAGATGTGGTTTGGGTGAATCATAATCTTTTGAATCGAGTGGTTGCGTACCATCCTGAAGATGGTGGATTTGATAGAAATGCTACGCTGTATTACAGTTATTTCATGAGTAGTGGGACACCTAGAGGCATGGTAGTAAATGGTTCATATGTCTATTTTAGAACATATTCTACATGGCAGCAGGATCGTTTGGATGCTTATGCAATTACAGGAAATATTGGTTCAACATTGACCCAACAACAGGGCTCTAGGAGTGTTCCTGCCAATGGGTATGGTTTGGTGTATGATGGGCAACGATTGCTCACTCAAGATTACTATTCATGGTCTACTGCATATTATCGCGAATATGGCTCCGGATGGGCTTACGAGATTTCTCCAATTCCAGGTACATCTACTTGGGTTAGTGAATCGTTAGGAACAGATGATGAAATTTTATCTGCAAATATGGAGGTTGATTGGAGTGCAACTGCTGCGGGTGATCGAGTTGATTATTGGATTTCAGCAGACAATGGGACACATTGGGAACCGGTTACAAACAACGAGACAATCCGTTTTACTCATACTGGAAATCAACTCCGATGGAAGTTAGAATTAATTGGTTCCACGTCTGTAGCATGGTGGTCTTCAATTGAATATTCTACGGGATATGCTTCGATAGGAGATTGGACAAGCGATCTTGTTCAGACAGGTACAGAGATTGGCCGAATTAGAGCCACATGGATGGCAGATGTCCCACAAGAAACCTCAATGGAAGTTCATGTTTCTGCAGACAATGGAACCAATTGGGAAGTGGTCCAGAATAATGTGGAAGTACAGTTTGATAATACTTCATTTTCGGGCGCGGGAAATCGTCTAAAATATCGTGTTTTAATGCAAACAAATAATTCGAGTCTCACACCAGTAATTGAAAATCTGGTAATCAATTACGAAGAAGGATGGCCTGCAAGTGTCCGATTAGATATTGGGAACGACGGGTCCATGGAATTTATCCACACAGGTGTGTTGACTGACCCACAGGTTGCAGATAATCAAGATATGATAGATTCATTGAATGCACATTCAGTTCAGAATGGAGAAGGATTTACCGATATTATTTTGGCAATCCATGCAGGTTCTGCTGGACGTGTTCTTTTGAGTAATTTGGATATTACTTACCGCTATGGTTCTCGAGTAATTGAGGCAACAATGGAAGGGGGAACGATTGTTCCTGATGGAGACCACAGGAATTTGATTGTTAGAGCTGCGGTTGGGGATGTAGCAACGTCATTACTTAGACTTGATGTCGACATACTCTCAGGCCAGGGTTCTTCTCCTCGATTAACGTGGATTAAGGGCAATACTTGTTCAATCTCAAATGATCCTGCAGGTTTGGTTTCATTTGATTCTGCAAATTGCAGTTCTCAAGAGATTGGAGGCGTCACATCAATTAGATTGCCAATTATGCCTAATTGGGCATGGGACGATGAATCTAATGTAGAGGTGAGAGTAGATTTAGAGGATGATTTGGGTCTGGCAGTAGACGATTTTGAAACAGAATCATTAGACCTTAGAGTTGAAAATGACATCGTACTTGGTAATCTTGAAGTAACGGATGAATCTGGTCGAATACTTCTTCTTTCTGATTGGATGAGAGGTGGCCTAAATGCTACATTTACTGGTACAATATTGTTTGAGGATACATCTAGATATCCTCGACCAGGAAATTTTGGCTTACAGGTAATGGGTCGAAACTTGACTTTAGATGGATTGCCAATGGAAGAACCAATTATCTTTGTCAATCAGTCTAACCCTTCATATGGATTGTATTCGATGTCGTTCCAGACCCCTTTCCAGTCTTCTCCTGGTGGGATGCTCTTTGAAGTGGGAGTTTTCGATATGTGGAATGGATCAAACTTCGTCAATCCTGGACAGAACACCATCAAACTAGTTCTAGATGGGGTTAGTCCATTGGTGATAGCTTCCACTCCAGTCGATGGTGATGAGATGCATGCTGGGAATCAACCCATTTCCATTACAATACAGGATTCTGTAGACCCCCCTGAGGAGATTTCAGTTCATTATTGGATAGAAAATCAGTCTGATGTGAATTATAACAAGGTCCCAGATCCATCTGAATATTCTTCTATGCTATTCAGGTCCCCCGAAATCCAGCCCGGCGGAATAAATGTCTTCAATGGCATTCTTGACGATTCTTGGAATGTGCATAAGGAGCGTGTTTCAATATATGTTACAGGAGTGGATACCAGTGGAAACACCATCGCACTAGGCGGTGCACCCGTTTGTCCAGAGCCCCCCTCACCATGTAACAAGGATATTCATGGGATTTCAGATTGGACAGAGGATCTTGTTACGTATGTAACTCGAGAAGAATTTGAGCCTAAACTTATTTCCGAGAATAGTACAATCATTGGACATGATGATGACACTCCATTACATCCAGGTGTACAGTATCTTGCACGTTTGAGGATTGAAGATGGGAATGGGTGGAAAGATATTCGAACAATTCAATTGGCTTTAGCAGGAGATATTAGCGATCCGGAACAATCCATTTATGGAAATGTCACTATTCTGCCAGACGGCACGCCTTCAGTAATATTCGAATCAGGGGGTGATGGTCTTGCGGTTTCCAATCTTTACAGCACATATGGCCCCAATCCAATGGCGTTAGAAATGGATTCTGAGGAACTTTTCGTCGATATTCGTTTCCAACTCACATGGTGGTTCCCGGAAGAATTCGATACCGATGGAGAAGTCACATTTATTCCAGTGATTGAGATTACAGACTGGCCATGCAATCTTGGCGAAGTTGTCCCCTGTCACGACGATCGCGGAGGTTTAGGATTTGATGAATGGAGTTTGGACAATGATCTTCGCTTTGATCTTGGAGAAGGCCATCTTACTGCTGTAGATTTAGCTACAGGCAGGAATGTGTTTGATGGGGACGATTCCTCTGGTCCAAGTTTGATTGCTGCGGGGCAGGTTGTTCGTCTTGAAGGTAAATTGCTTTTCAGCGAGGACTTAGTGCCTGCCCCTGGAGGTTCATGTGATATCGTTGTGTCTGATTTAGACAATATTTGGGTAGCAATCCCTAGAGAAGATGGGCATTTCACTCTAGATATACTAGTCCCTAATCTTCAATCTGGTTATCTTGATGCCTCGATGACCCTTGCATCTCTTCCTGGTCTCGCAGAAGATGAGACCGAGATTACTCCCCGTCTCCAATTATCAGTCGATGGAACCCCTCCTCAGATTCGTGAAATTTCGCCAACTGGCGACGTTAGAATAGGTAGGGCATCAGAGGTCCAGATTAACTTACTAACTTCTGATTCCAGTGGATTCAATAAGGATCTTACAAGTGTTCTTCATTATCGAATTCGCGCAGGATCTAGTGAGATTTCAAGAGGTAGTGTGCCGTTAACAGAGTTGACTGAAATACAAAGTGAAGCGATGTGGAGTGGCTCGGTGGATATCACTGATGGTGGCGCTACTGCATTGTTACCAGGTTATTTGGTAGATGTGTGGATTACTGGTTCAGATAGTGCAGGGAATCCATATGATAACAACATGAATTCTGAAATTCAACCTTTTGATACATGGCGCCTTGTTCGATTAGGTCCAGATATTGATCTTGTCGAATCCGAAATCAAATGGTCCGACCCCTCACCTACAGGTGGAGATTTGGTATCATTGATGATTGAAGGAACCAATTCGTTGGAGTATGAAGGTGAGATTCAATTTGTTATTCAGACAGAAGTCGCATCTGGAATTTGGGCAGATGTGGATGGAGCAGATACTGTTTTGAATATATTACCTAATTCTACTTACGATGCAGCAATCGATTTGACTACTCCTGAAGTTCAGTCTACAGATGTTCAACGCTATCGTTTAGTTGCCAGGGATGGGCATATTGATGTTGATATTTTAACATTGGAATCACTCATCATTCAACCATATCAAGCAAGAGATGGAGAAGCGTTAGGAAACCAGATTGAGGAGGGTCAGTTGACTTTCCTCTTGTATCTAGCTGCGTTATTCAGTTTGATTTTTGGAACGATAATGTTGGTACTATATCGTCAAGAGAGTACTAATGAAAATGAAGAGATTCTCCCCGACCAAGAGCAGACTGGTCTAGTGGTAGAATCTATGGAAAATGGGAAGTCTCGTACATCACCACCTCCACCTGCTGGTTTGGCTACCCCTCCACCTCCTTCGGTAGTAGTTCCTCCAAAACCCACTACTCCACCTCCTATGCCCTCTGGGTTCCAACCCGCTCCTCCTGTAGTCCAGAACCCCCCCGCCCCCTCATTCACCCCTCAGCCATTACAGTGGAGTGATGAGCAATTAATGGCTCAAGGATGGTCAATGGAACAGATTGCTACCTGGAGATCTCAACAGGCTCAGACAGCATACCAGCAGTCTATGCCTAGTAGTGAGGTAACTGGTGGTGTTGCTGGCGCATCTCATTCTGAACGAGTTGTTTCGCATGTGATGCAGAAATATGGCCTTACTGATCGTTCTTCCTTCCTCGCTGCTGCTGAGTTCTTTGATTCTGATGGAAATAGATATCTTACTGCTGAAGAACTTGAGAAGACAGCTCGCAGTCTTGGCGAACGTGCATGAGGTTTTCCGATGTCGGAAGGAATGCCCTCTGCCTCATCATCGAGTACTGTGAAGATGTTGTTCCTCCAAGAAAACATGGTTCATTTTGTTAATCAGATGTCGATGCCGGTAATTGAGGTTAGTTTGGTTCTGTCTAAATATCTCAAGAAATTGGTAGACGTGCTGGAGGAGAGAGCCCAGAAAGAAGGTGAAGTACTCTCCAATGAGATTCTCAATCCATGGCCGATTAATTCTGATTCAGTGGATAGTAATCGGCCAGGAATGGGTCTTCAAAGGATACTCGAGATTGTAGATGTAGATCGGATGGATATCTTGGATACAATGATTAGGACGATTATCAATGGTTCCGAACTACCTTTTGTTGATGCAGTGCTAGCATTGAGGCGTTGGGAACATCTGGCGCGCAGTCAATTGGCTAAAGCCTCAGGTACTGGCCAACTTTTTTCCCCAATTATTTTACCCGCTGACTTCTGATAAATTAAGAATTGATGATTCCTTTGCTACTCTGTTATTTGCAACCCACCATGCATCTATGATGGAATACAACCACAAAATAGGCCAAAGGACGATCGAAAGCAACAATGGTATCTGTAATAGAAACCAATCTCTCCCCTTTGCATGTTCTCGATTGAAATGTTGGCCCAAGAACAAGAATGGAACCAGTGCTAGAATGATTGCAATAAGCGGTCTTAATGCCCCCCAGGGTCCTACTCCTCCCGTGAATTCGTACCAAATAATTCGTGAAACATTGATTGGAGATTTAGTTCGATTTTGGATTCGATCTGCGAGGTCTAATTCTTCATTTTCATACATATCGGCCCCCTCCATGTTATGTGGTGTGCTACGATGCTTCTCAAGTTCTCTGCTCAACTGTGTAAAGAAATCAGTTTCTCGGAAGTTATTCAATTGGGCAACATGTGGAGGAGGTGTAGATGTACAAAATATTGCTTACTGGGTTCGAACCGTTCGCTGGAATGAAAACCAATGTGAGCGGAACCGTGGCCGATTTACTAGATTCTACAACCTCAACAATTGCTCTTGGTGAATTTCCCGTAGGTTCTCGCGGTGTTTTTGATCGAAATCCGGAAATCACGTGGGAGTCGGAGATTTTGACGGTAGATTCTGAGGGAAGTAAACGAATATCTCACCGGGTTCAATCTAGAGGAATCAATGATTTCGACGGTATTATTCATCTTGGATTAGCACGGAATGCAAAAATCCCGTTAATAGAAACAAGAGCGTTGAATTGTAATAGATTCATTTCTGCAGATAATCAAGGAAGAATTGCAAAAGGAGAGATAATTTCTGGAGGTCCGAGCGAGATTCCAGTCACTACATCGATAGATTCAATTCGTTCTGAAAATCTCAAACATCCATTTGAATTTAGTAATGATGCAGGTGGATATGTATGCAATGAGACATTATACAATACTCTTCAATCTCTAACTTCTTCTAGTTGTCAGCATGTAATTCCGTGTTTATTCATTCATCTCCCTCCCGAGGAATTGATGTCCATTGAGACCCAAGTTGAATTTGTTTCACTGATTTCTGCAATTGTTGCTCAACCTCGCCACGTCGATGTTGTAGGAGCAATATTCGAAATTGACGGTAGATGGTTAGCTAGCAAAAGGACTGATTCTATCCATGAAGGTAAATGGGAATTCCCAGGTGGAAAAATAGAAATGGATGAATCTGAGGAGATGGCATTGATTCGAGAGTGTAAGGAAGAATTAGATTGGAATGTTAAACCGATTGAAAGGATGATGGTAATCGACCATCGATATCCTCATCTCACAGTCTCTCTTCATTTCTGGAGATGTGAATCTCTTTCTGAAGAACCACCTGCGATTAACAGCCATAGTGAGCATCAATGGATTTCGACTGCTTCCTTGCATGAATTCGATTGGTTGGAAGCGGACAAACCTCTGATACAATTCCTTCAATCAGTGAATCATTAATCTTCATCGTTCCATTCCCTAGATGTTCCATCCATCTCCATTCCATATCCGTCCCCAACTGATCTAGGGACATGGTTCCTACCTTCGTGAAATGTTGCTTTCTCGATCCAATGAAGCAGCCCTTTTGATTCCAATAACACCTCAAAGTGCCCACCGAAACTAGTTTCTCCTTCTAAGATGAAACCTACTTTTCCGACTATTGCTGCCTGTCTTGATAATCTGAACAAGGTAGATTCACCAGTAGAATCCATGGTCATGGCATCCATTCCAGTATCTAGGATCCTTTGGTCACGAAGTGCTTGAAGGAATCGATTCAATGACCCTCCCTCACCATGAATCTCAATCCATGTATTTTTCCTTGGGAATCCGGTTTCATTGTTTTCATTATCTGGATTAAAATCGGGAAATAAAACCCTGATAGATTCGATTACAGCAGTCAATGATTCGTGTGCGCCGACTCTAGAACGAATTCTTACAGTCGGCCCATCCATGATGTGGTGTTCAGAGGGGGGGTCATGGGTGTTGCCCTTCTGAA
>DASCRU010000127.1:0-7262 GCA_034400015.1 Candidatus Thalassarchaeaceae archaeon
TTGTCTCGTGCAGTTGAACGATCTAGTGATTCACTTCCAGAGGCTGTGGAAATGCAACGTATGGTTGATGCAGAAGTATGGCATGCTCTGGATTCTGCTGGACCATTTGCAAAGGACATGCTCAAGCGATTGAAGTATAGGCGGTTGTTGAAGAACTGTGTGACCCGGAGAATGGAGGAACTGACTTCTGATCAAATCGATCGTTTGGTTTTCCTCGCCACAAATGCCGATGAGAGGATACAAGTCGAAGATGAGATTGCTCGTCGTTCAGGCCTTGATGCAGGCTATGTTTGCATAGATGTTCCCTCAATCAAACTTCTTCTTTCAGAACCTAGGATGTCTGCTGTTGATGTTCGAATAATCGGAAAGGATGGAAGAACTAGATGGTTTAGGGAACATACTCCAATTGCAGATGCATTAAGGAAAAGGCAGGTTAGCCAGAATGCGATGTCTGTAATTACTCTTCAAGGATATGAGGAAGTGGTTTCAGCAATCGCTGAAAGAATTATCTATTCCTAAATTCTACACCAATGCGAACTATTCAAGTGCTGTTCTCATCTCGAATTGACTATCCCTTACCGGTTAACTCGGAGTGATCAATAATGCACCCCCACCTAAAAGAAGTATACGAGAATGTAAAACGTCGAGACCCTGACCAACCTGAGTTCCATCAGGCTGTTCTTGAGGTTCTTGAGAGTCTGACTCCAATTGTTGATGAAAGGCCAGAATTCCTTGAAGCTAATATTTACAATCGTGTAGTAGAACCTGAACGTCTGATTCAATTTAGAGTTCCTTGGGTAGATGATGAAGGGAAAATGCAGGTTAATCGAGGGTTTCGCATACAATTCAATGGTGCAATCGGACCATACAAGGGTGGTTTTCGATTCCATCCTTCAGTGAATGCATCTATTCTGAAGTTCCTTGGTTTTGAGCAGATTTTCAAGAATAGCCTTACAGGTCTTCCGATGGGTGGAGGGAAAGGAGGTTCAGACTTCAATCCTAAAGGCAAATCAGATAATGAGGTAATGCGTTTCTGTCAGGCTTTCATTGGTGAACTTTGGCGCCACATTGGCCCTGATACAGATGTTCCTGCAGGGGATATCGGTGTTGGTGGACGTGAGATTGGTTACATGTTTGGAATGTACAAGAAGATGGCCAACGAGTGGTCAGGAGTTCTAACTGGTAAGGGTAGGTCTTACGGCGGTTCTCTAATCCGTCCTGAAGCGACAGGTTATGGCTGTGTCTATTTCGTTCGTGAGATGTTAGGCACTAAGGGAGAGACTATGGAGGGTAAGCGCGTAGCAATATCGGGTAGTGGAAACGTAGCACAGTTTGCTACTGAGAAGGTACTCGACCTCGGAGGAATCCCTGTTACTTTATCAGATTCCAGTGGTTTCATCCATGATCCTTCTGGTATCACTCGTGAGAAGCTCGCTTGGGTAATGGAACTCAAGAATGAACGACGTGGTAGAATCAAGGAATATGCAGATCATTTCGATGGTGTTGAGTACCACGAGTCAAAGCCTGAGCCTGCAATCAATGGTCTTTGGTCTGTTGATGTCGATGTAGCCCTACCTTGTGCAACGCAGAACGAAGTCAATGGTGAGGAAGCAGCAGCTCTAGTAGCTAACGGAGTCATGGCAGTCGGGGAAGGTGCAAACATGCCTTGTACTCCTGAAGCAGTAGAAGCCTTCCAAAATGCAGGTATTCTCTTTGCTCCAGGAAAGGCATCCAACGCAGGCGGTGTAGCAACTTCAGGTCTTGAGATGTCTCAGAACTCTCTACGAATGTCTTGGACACGTGAAGAGGTTGACGAGAAACTAGACGGGATAATGGTTGGAATTCACAAGGCGGCTTATGAGACCGCTGAGAAGTACGGACGCCCCCACGATTACGTATTTGGAGCGAATGTTGCTGGATTCCTCAAGGTTGCAGAAGCGATGCTCGCGCAGGGCTCCTGGGGCTAATCATTCGCCTTCCACTTCCACGTCTGTTGGTATTTCTGGCGGGTACATAGCTGCGGCTAGAAGTGCACACATGACGCATGAAATGATGATTGATCCACTGGTTGCGTGAATAGTCCAACCATACGGCTGAATGAACGTCTCTCCATGTGCTACGATAGACCATGGGGTATTGGCTGGAACCGTAGTTAGAGCGGCAAACATCCGAGTTCCCAACATTGCGATTGGTAGCGCTATAGCAAATGCGATTGGGCGCGATGTACGTAAGAAAAGATAACTTAACACTTCCATTAGAAGCCCAATCCCTACACCGAAATAAATGTAATAGAATTGTAGGCCTTCCATGGCATAGTTGCTAATACCCCAGAAAATGAATAGTATCAACATCGTTCCAGTAGCTGGAGTCCATCTTCTAGAGAATGTCAGAATTAATCCAGTAGCAATTGTGGTTGGAACAATTGAACCAATTACTCCAATTGCTAAACTATCCTCATATCCTGGCCCACATTGGTTTCCTAGGTAGCAATAATCACTAGCGCTCATCTGGAATATATCCCATTCTCCTGTAATAAGTAGGATCGGGACCCATGCTGCTGCAAATCCAAAAATCAAAACTAACTGGCTTGAGAGCCCATTTGTGCCTGATTTAGGGTCTTGCCAGCCAGAGAATACCGGGGCCATCACAGTTAGAATCAAACCGATAAGTAATCCAAGGTGAGAGGGTGAAAGAAGGATGTCTAGTCCTCCTTCTATACCAAACAACGTATGCCAAACCATGTCTGCAAAACCAGATATTGTGAATATAGCAATACCTGCGACTGCAGCTCCATGGCCCTTTGGTACGTTAGTGGAGAAGTTCCAAATTCCAGAGGGTGTCAATTTAGGGGGTGTGTCGGCCAATCTCCATAGAGCAAAAAGAATGAATCCAGAGTATGCAGTAGCTCCAGAATACCAAACAGCATGCCATTTAGTGAAGAATGAATCATCTACTTCTCCATTAGTATGTGCCCATACGTCAATTAGGAGCCCAGTCATACACCATAGTCCAAGGACAAGTAATGTAATGTCGTAACTTTGTTCACCAGGTAACGGCAAGGGTTTCCTTCGATGTTGAATGAACCCTAAAATTGCTGTTGGTATCAATGAACCAAAGAAAATGAGTGCAAAGGATCGGAGTTCTTCAGGCGTGCCGAATATTTCGAGAATTGCCATATCTTCACCATTGCTGGATAGTGTAAAATTATGTGTACCTAATAATCGGATAATCATCCATTCTTTATCTTAATTTAACAAGGCGAAGTGGAATTTAATTGAATAAAATGGAATGATCGCTGATTCATTTCAAAATTAGATAATTCAAACGTTGAATTATTGATACTACCTTCATTAATTAATTGCCATGGAATTGAGTTGTTTTGGACCATTCCCCAATGTTGCCAGGTGTACGTACATGAATCGTTCAATCCATCGAGTGTCAAATTTACTATATCAGTAAATTCACTGAATGAATCAGGCTGTGTTGCGTTTTCATCAACATAACGTGAAAGAAGAATGTTTATTTTCGAACCATCTTCTGATTTCCCGGATAAAATATTGAACTCATTTGAAGCAATGAATTCAGAAGGAAAACCGCCCTCATTTTGAAGTCTAATAGGGGTGTTAACCACCATTTCACTGTAAACTTCCCATGTGAATCCAGGAGGTTTCACTTGGTCGTTTTCATCCCAAAAGAAACTTCTTGCGGCAAAGAAATGAGCCATTCTTAGTGTATTTACTCCATAGATTGAGTTGTTGATGTTCCCCTCCCATAGATCATTGTATATCGTCAAAACACTGGTAAGATATGCTTGACTAGCCGGGCTTTGAGCATAAACTGGTATATTTCGATTCCATTCTGTAATGTAAACAGGCGTATTCTCTGGATAACCATATCCCGACAAAAATTTGCCTATTGAAAGGGTGGGATGGGTAAAAAATCTCGTCGTTTGAGACGGATTGATTCTGTATAAGTGGGCATAAACAGCATCTATTGGTTCATTATTTTGCTGAGCGATTTCTAAAAATGCACCGGAAAAACCATCTTCACCTTCATCCAATGTAATCGCGGCTACTACATCGATTTCATCACCAAACTCAGCTGTAACGGCTGAATTCACTTCATGGTATAGGTAGTAATATTCCTCAGCAGTGCCACTCCACCAATCTCTCAAGTACGGTTCATTCCAGACTTCAACTACATCGAAACTGTCGAAATAAAATCCGTTATTCCAACCGTTTCTGTAATGTTTCAAAACTTGCACAGCAGCTTGTGCAAAAACGCTGAAATTATCAGGTGGTTCTCGCCAATCAGAACAGTCTTCGAATGTAGGATATGCTTTGGGGTAACCTAAGCGCCAATACACACTCGTGTGAGTAGTTGCCATTGTAGCCTGAACTCTTTGGTCAGTTTCTGAAAAATTATAATTGGAAATGTTTAGTGGATCATGTCCCTCATAAATTGGCACTCCATTTTCATTAGAATGTACCCAAATACGATTCATATCACCTGGCCCTTCTCCGTGAGTGCGAGATGATGGTATTTGCATTTCATTGTATTTCTCAGTATAATTTGAACCATACCAAATTTGTTGACATCCCTCAATTTCCCAAGCTTTCCTTATTAGAGGGCCATTATTCACCCCATGAATAGGAGCAATCCTTCCGAATTCATCTTGAAAATGAATAGTTGCATTAAGATTAGGAGTGTCGAAAAATTCACACGATCCATCGTCAGATGTTGCGGCGGGATCAAAATTTATTGCGTTTTCATTTGTACATCCATCGATTTCAGAAATTTCATTTCCATCGTTGGAATCATTATTCCCTAAACATCCTGGGAAAATGAGAATGAATGTGAAAAAGATTGCCGGAAAAATGCGCATATCGATTCAAACCATTGTTGGTGCAGGGTGATCGTCCCCTTTATCATCAGGTTTGCGAACTCTTGTCCATACATTTGCCATCAATTCATCATGATGATGCATGCAATAGTAGAAGCGTCGATATGCTTCTCTGAATGAGTATGCTTTCTTACCAGTGGCAACGAGGAAACCTTCCGGTGAGAGGCGTGAAATCACTTCACCTTCAACGGTACATCCGGGGTGGTCACAGTTAGGCATCCATCATCACCTGTAACTCGCATCACTTGAATCATTGTGATGATTCATTTGTTTTCTTCCCCTTCCTCTGAATTTGGTTCTATTACTACCAATGCCATGTTAGCTTCCACATTATCTCCTTCTGAACAATTTACTGAAGTAATGGTTCCTGAGATAGGTGCAGTAACTTCATTCTGCATTTTCATTGCTTCAAGAATTAGAATCACCTGTCCTTCTACTACCGTTTCACCTTGTGCAATTTCTAGTGTGACAATTTTTCCAGGTATGCTAGTAGATACCGTTCCAGATTTGACCCTTGAACCTCCACTACTACTTCTTCTACGAGGGGCGGGCGCGGAACCAGTTCCTTCAGGTAATTTCACGATGTATTCTACCCCTGATACAGTTGCACGTAGTTGGCCATTTTCCATTTCATCAATCTGAATGGAATAGGTTTCTCCATCAATATCGATATCGTAAGTCTCCGTCACACATTCACCTCCATGTACTTCTCGAACTTCTTGCTCTCATGAGATTGTTTCTTCCGAATCTCATCCTTCTATGGTCCTGAGCAAATGCAGGCCCCGGCAATCGACCAATATTAGAACTGTCATCGATTATTTTGGATGTATGGATTTTTACAGCCATTGCAATAGCAAGGTGAATTTTGTTATCAATTTGACTAATTTCAATATCCCTTGAGTCTCTCAGGATTCTTCCAATTTCAGAAGAAAACGAGGTATTATCTTTCATGATTTGACCTCAGAGGGGGATGTTACCATGCTTTCGTGCAGGTCTAGATTCTTCTTTATCCATTAGATGCCCTAGAGCCCTAGTGAGACGTTCTCTTGTTTCAGATGGATCTACAACGTCATCCAAGTACCCTAAGGATGCTGCCTTGTAGGGCGTTGCGAATGATTCAGTGTAATCCTCTACTAGTCTAGCTCGTTCTTGTTCAGGGTTGGCAGATGATTGAATCCTCTTCTTGTGAATTATCTGAACTGCCCCCTCTGCTCCCATTACTGCTAATTGAGCAGTTGGCCATGCTATGTTGTAGTCTCCACGAATATGCTTTGATGACATGACATCGTATGCCCCTCCGTATGCTTTCCTAAGAATAACAGTCATCTTTGGGACAGTGGCTTCAGCATATGCATAGAGAAGTTTTGCCCCATGTCTGATGATTCCGCCCCATTCTTGACCAGCACCTGGAAGAAATCCAGGGACATCCACAAGAGTTAGTAGTGGAATGTTGAATGCATCACAGAATCTAACAAATCTAGCAGCTTTTACTGATGCATCGATATCAAGACAACCTGCTAGGAAATTTGGTTGATTAGCAACAACTCCAATGGAATGCCCATTCAGTCGAGCGAATCCACAGACGATGTTTTGAGCAAAGTCTGCTTGAACTTCTAAGAATGCTCCATAGTCAACAATTCCTTCAATTGCCGTCAGTACGTCATATGGTTTTGATGGATCTTCGGGGACAAGATTCCGGAGTGTTTCATCATCTACACTTGGAAGACCTGAGGTTTTTGTGGGTGTTCGTTCAAGATTGTTACTAGGTAAATGGCTGAGTAGATTCCGTACTAATTCTATAGCCTCTTCATCGGAATCAGCCGTAAAATGAGTCACTCCCGAACGACTAGCATGGGTATTTGCACCTCCAAGTTCTTCAAAAGATACTTCTTCATTGGTTACTGTTTTGATTACCTCTGGTCCAGTGATGAACATGTGTGCAGTTTTATCGACCATAATGACAAAGTCGGTGATTGCAGGACTGTATACTGCTCCTCCAGCACACGGCCCCATGATGACGGAAATCTGTGGAATAATTCCACTTGCTCTAACATTTCTGAAGAAAATTTCAGCATAGGATCCCAATGAAGCAACACCTTCCTGAATTCTAGCGCCTCCACTGTCGTTCATCCCTACAACGGGCGCCCCTGTCTTCAGAGCCATGTCCAATAATTTGCAGATTTTTAGACCATGCATTTCGCCAAGACTTCCACCATATACAGTAAAGTCTTGAGCATAACAATACACTGTCCTACCATCTACCATCCCATAACCACAGACTACTCCATCGCCGGGGATTACATTTCGATCCATTCCGAAATCAGTACAACGATGTTCGACCAATGCATCAATTTCTTGG
>DASCRU010000128.1:0-17310 GCA_034400015.1 Candidatus Thalassarchaeaceae archaeon
CATCTACCATCCCATAACCACAGACTACTCCATCGCCGGGGATTACATTTCGATCCATTCCGAAATCAGTACAACGATGTTCGACCAATGCATCAATTTCTTGGAAAGTACCTTCGTCAAGGAATGCTTCAATTCTTTCCCTAGCAGTCATTTTTCCTTTGTTATGTTGGGCATCAATTCTGTTTTGCCCACCTCCAATCTCAGACTGTCCTTTGCGCCGCCTGAGGTCTTGGAGGCGCTCCTCTGTCGTCTCCATGATATCCCCATTCTACGATGTTGCCCATAATTCATGCCCTTCGCAGGTTTGGATGTGAGACGGTTATTTCAAGACGAACGAGCGAACTCGCAATCCATGGACCCCCTCCGCATAGTCGTGGCCAAGCCCGGACTCGACGGACATGATAGGGGTGCAAAAGTTGTGGCTAGAGCACTAAGGGATGCAGGACACGAAGTCATTTACACGGGATTGAGAAGAACTCCTGAGGAGATTGTTCGAATCATTGAGGATGAAGATGCCTCTATCATTGGTCTTTCTTCATTATCCGGCGCACATGGTTTTCTCTTTCCTCGAGTTTGTGAACTATTGAAAGCGGCTGGTTTAGATGACGTAGTGGTTTTTGGTGGAGGCATAATTCCTCAATCTGATAGGCCTGCCTTGTACGATTCTGGAGTTAGGGCAATATTTGGCCCGGGAACTCCAACTGATGATTTTATTCTCTTTCTCAACGAGGTACAGGAACGAAGAGTTTCAAATCAGCCTGTTGGAGTAGGTTCCTCTGATGGTTGGCATTGGGGATGATTCAATGACCAATTCGGAACTTGCATCTCAAGCTGCTGCAGGTTCAAGGAGAGCACTTGCTCGTCTTCTGACTTTGATACAAGATGGGGAATCTGAATCTATCGAATCGGTTGCAAATATTGAGAATGTCAAATCAATAGGGATTACAGGGCCCCCGGGTGTTGGTAAATCCTGTTTGACTGATTGTCTAGCCTCATTTTGGGCAGGTAAAGGTGAACGAGTAGGAGTATTATGTATCGATCCGAGTTCTCCAATCACTGGTGGGTCTTTGTTGGGCGATAGAATGAGAATGGAACAAAGTGGAGTAGATGATAGGATTTTCATTCGTAGTGTTGCGACCAGGTCCTCATTTGGAGCTCTTCCATTTCGGCTTAAAGCCATGATTTCGGCTCTTTCTCTTGCAGGAATGGACAGAATATTGATTGAAACTGTTGGAGTGGGTCAGACCGAAATTGGAATTGTTTCAATGACTGATTCAGTTCTACTTGTAGATGGCCCCGATAGAGGAGATATTGTGCAGGCTGAGAAAGCCGGATTACTGGAATTAGCCGATGTAATTGTAGTAAACAAAGGAGATTTAGATGGAGCAGAACAGGCTGCTGCGAACATACGTTCTGGACTTGCATTGGGTAATTCTGAATCAATTCCTGTTTTGGTAGTCAGCGCGTTGAATAAAATCGGAATAGATGAATTGATTTACGCGTTAGAAAATGTCCAAGTTCGTTCTTCTGTAGAAGAAATAAGATGGCGACATCGCCTTACATCTGCTCTACTAGACCAGATTCATTCTGATTCAAAATTCGATTCTACAGTAAATGATCTGGTTGAAGGAAGGATTGCCTTAGAACAGGCGATTCAAATCATTTTAAACGAATAGTGACAAAAGTGAATACTCTGAATGCATGGTGAAGAAGATGGAAAATGAATCAACCATGGAGTTAATTCAACACAATCCTGATGACCATGTGCCTGCCTCTGTTGGAGGGCTCAATGGCCATGTTTTCCGTCGGTTGTTCCATGTCGGAATGGCAATAATTCCGTTTCTGTATTACTATTGGGACGGACTCGATTATTGGGCTTGGCTCATTTTTTCATTCGATCCCAAACAATTCGTTAGTTTCGTGGCATTTCTTTTCTTGATTATTGAAGGGATTCGTCTCAAATTTGGTCTTGTTGTGTTTGGTCAGCGTGATTATGAGAGTAAACAATTATCTGCATTTTTCTGGGGGGGTCTTTCTGTTTGTTTGGTGCTATTACTTGCTCCTGAAGAAGGATTACAGAATAGTGCATTTGGGATGCCGCTAATTCTTAGTCTCAGTTTTATAGATCCATTAATGGGCGAATTAAGAAGAGCCAAATGTTCTGCAAGGACGGTAATAAAACTGGGATACGTAGGCACTTTTACGATTTGGGTGGCTTGCTCCTTAATTATCGAGACTCCTCTTTTCATTGCACCTTTCATTTCTGCAATAATAGTGGCATCAGAATGGCCTAGGTTAACATGGATTGATGACAATGCTACAATGTTATTGATTCCACTAGCGTTCTTACTATTACTTGCTCCATTTCTCTGATATTTTTAGGGGTTAACTCGGGTTAGATTTACAATCCTGATAATTGTGGCACCATACATGGCAACTAATGAAGAGTCAGTTTCAGGGTCGGATGAGAGTTCCGAAATTAGTGGAAATGGAGTTTCTCAATCAACATATGTCTTTGTCTATATCTTGGCCATGGTCGTTTCAGCTTGGATTTTCGTACGTTATTGGTGATTCGCAGTTCAAATCTCTCCATAGGTCTCAGCGATGTGTGGTATTTCTGGACTTTTTGGTAACGATGACCCTCATCTGTGTTCAAAAATGACTTCTTGTCTGAACCATAGAGGGCCAGATGGCAACGGTATTTGGGCTGAATCGATAGGTCGGAAGGGGAACATATCTCTAGGACATACTCGTTTGGCTATTATTGATATAATGGGCTCTGATCAACCAATATTCAGTGATCACGGGTGCGTCTTAGTTCAGAATGGTGAGATATACAATCATTTGGAGATTAGAAAAAGTACAGCATACCCGTGGAGAACGAATGGTGATGGTGAATCCATACTTGCTGCCCATCGTGAATCAATAGACTCTCCACAAATTCATCCTGAACCTCCAGATGGTCAAAGGAGAGGCTGGTTTAGTTGTTCATCAGGGTCTAATCGGGCCACTCGGCATGTAGAATGGGTAAGTCGTTTGAATGGAATGTGGGGTTTTGCATTATGGGATCCAAGGAGTCAGGAATTGATTCTTTGTAGGGACCCAATGGGAATTAAGCCATTAATGAAATGGCAGTCGAATGATGGTACTTTGCTATTCTCATCTGAAGCAAAGGCATTCAGGTCACATCCTGAATATACCCCTGTTTTGGATTCGAGGGCATTATTCGCTCGACTTGCCTTTGAATATCCCCTTGATAACACCTCATTATTCCATGGAGTTGCTCAAGTACGTCCTGGAACTATTGAAACTTGGTCATTAGATAGTGATGGACGAGCGGTATTAACGGGGGTAGCGAGTTACACACAATTTCGAAATAATCCGTCCCAAAAATGGGACCCTAAAAAATCTGCACACGAATTACTACATAGCTTGAGATTGGGTTTAGCCGATCGATTAAATTCTGATGTTCCAGTTGGTGTTGTATTATCTGGTGGCCTTGATTCAAGTTTGGTTGCAGCTCTTGCAAGAGAAGCATCGGATATTGCAGGTAAACCAGTCCCTAAATGTTGGACTGTTACAGAGGATGAAGATAATCCCGACTACAAGGCCGCAGTTGAAGTTTCACAAGCACTTGATTTAGATCACAATTCTTGGACATTGGATGAAGATGTATTTTGGAAAAGACTACCTGATTTTTCTTGGAGCGGCGAAGATCTTGATCTTACAGTATTATTTTTCCAACCATTGTTTGAACGTATGTCCAAAGATGTGAAGGTAGGGATTTGTGGACAAGGAGCAGATGAAATCCATGCCGGATATCCTCGGCATTCTAATCTTTCAAGTCATGCAGCCGTAGTTTCTAATCGGCTTGAATCAATAGACCATCCCATTGCAAGAGGTTTGTCTTCAGGTTTACTAGGAGAAACAAGTCTAATTGGCATGGGTCAACCTTGGAGTGAGAATTTTCCTAATCCACAAGATGTATTTTCAGATATGGGGTCAACCCTCAATTTTGAGATGAACCGAGGACAATTGTCTAATTTCCAACTACGTTTGGTCGACAGGCATAGCATGGCTCATGGATTAGAGGTGCGCGTTCCATTCCTTTCCAAGCAGCATCTAGAATTATCTAAGCAATTACCGATGGATTGGCGTTTCCAATCTGGCCACATAGAGAAAAGAGCATTAAGATCTGCTGCGGCATTAACTGAACTACCTCGGCATATTGTTTCAAGGCCAAAATTACCTGCTGGAACTGCAACTTCTCCAGGTTTGATAAATTCGATAATTGATGAATTGAAGCCAAATATCAAGGAATGGAATTCAGAAATTCCATCCCTTTCCACTTTGTTAAATAAAATGCCAGATATTGCCATAGGATTCAGACTATTTCGCTCCCTACATTTAGGTTCAGATATATCTCCTCCAAGTTCATCGAAAGATTTGTTGGATTTACTTGATGATGTAGAACCATTGGAGTTGGTTTAATGACTGGTCTCAAATCAGCGGTTCCTGCCCTTCTTGAGATGAAATCAGAAATTAATGAGTGGTTGGAATTAAAACGTTCTCAAGTACCATTGCCATTCTATGGTTCATTTGATATTCGTGATGCTGGGTGGAAGGCTGTAGTAGTTGATTCCAATGCCTTCCCTGCTGGATTCAATAATATTAGCGAGGATGATTACGAATTATTGTCTCATGGAATTCATGATTGGTTTCAGAAGTGTGGGAAGTTGCCAAATCGTTTGTTAATTTGGCCTGAATCTCATACTAGAAATCCGAATTATATGGCAAATATCAGTGTTATAGGCGCCCTATTGAAAGACATTGAGTTTGAGGTTTTGATTGGGTCAGATATCCTAAACAGCCAAACAATCCATACTTCAAAAGGAGATATCGATTTGGCACACGTGGAAGTAGGAAATCAATCTGTGACAGCAGATGGTAAACCTATAGATATGATTTTGTTAAATTCAGATTTGAGTGAAGGGCCACTGGAAATTTCAGGAGTAAACATTACTCCACCCAATCACATGGGATGGCATTCTCGTAGTAAATGCCAACATTTTGAACATGTCTCAGATTTAGTACACGAATTAGGTGATTTAGTGGGAATAGATCCCTGGCTAATTGGCCCATGGGGATTCATCAGTAAAGGGAGATGTTTGGAAGATATTCAATGTAGAGAGAGATTAGCAGGAGAGATTCAGGAAGGATTGGATTTTATCAGTTCAAAGTATGAAGAGCATGGTATTAATTCCAAACCGGCTTTATTTGTTAAGAACGATAGGGGTACGTATGGGCTAGGGATTTTACGAGTGGAAAGCCCTGATGAAATTCTAAATCTATCAAACCGTAAGATGAATCGATTGGCCTATGCCAAAGGGGGAGTCTCTGCGGAGGATTTCTTGCTTCAAGAAGCAGTGCCTACTTATCTAAAGTCATTTGATTCAGTTTTCGAACCAGTTGGTTATGGCGTAAATGGTCGTGTGTCTTCATGGTTCCATCGTTCTAATCAGAAGTATGGCGTTCTAGATAATTTGAATACACCTTCAACTCGCTTTATCCTAGACAGTGATTTGTCTCCTGAAGCAGAATCATTGGTAATTGGGCGACGATGGTTGCACACATTGGTTGCTGAAATTTCTATGATTGCAATGGGTAGAGAGATGCAGTCTCATGATTCATCAGATTCAGAACTTTGATCTTCTTCCATTCCCACTATTTCGTAGTTTGAAGGGAAAAGTGCGATTGCTACGCCAGCAACGCAACAGAGTAATGCCCATGTGTAGGATTTTTGCACAATCATTAGTTCAAGTCCAATTACCATTAGAATTAGCCCACCGATATTTGATGTCCATACAAGGGTCTTGAATGTAGAAAGAGTAACTCCACTAGTTCTGCTGGAACGATAGGGCCCAAATTCAGCTCCGAATCTCACAGGGTCTGACTCCTCCTCATCCATGTTGCGCCGAATGATGGGAATGACTTGAACGCTCTGTTATTTCACAGAAGACCTAACATCGATTGATTCAAGCAGGATATCGGACGCCATTGGTCCGGGTGACTACATGCACATTGCTATGCTGAGTGCAGAATACCCTCCGAGATGGGGGGGGATGGGGTCTACAGTATTCCATCTATCTACTGCATTAGTGGCACAAGGTCATCGTGTGACTGTGATTACAAGGAATGGTGGAAAGGGGAATCCACCAGAATTAGACGGTGTTTCGGTACGAATGGTTGGATGGGCTAGGATTCCGATGGCATTTACACGGTCTTATGGTAAATCCGCATTGAAGGAATTACGTCGCCTTCATTCTGAAGATCCTGTGGATATCGTTCATCTCCACTGTCCAATGATTTCGTGGTCCAAGAAACAGTTTGAAATTTGTAAACGAGAAGTTTCTCCAGTTGTTTCTTCATTACATGGTTCTTGGTTAGGAGAGAGAGACGGATTACGTATTGCTTCAAAACAGAAAGAGGCTGCGGTGTGGGCAAATCCCAACGATATAGCGATACTACTTACCGGAGGATTCTATTCTAAATTTGAGCGTGCTGCTTTACACAGTTCAAGTATCTGTGTTGCTAATTCTCAAGCAACAAGACAGGATTTTGTTGATCGATATTCTCCCCCTGATGATTGGGACTGTGAAGTTGTTCATTGGGGAGTAGATACGAACATGTTCTCACCCTTAGAATCAGAAGATGATGATTCAATTCGTCAGAAGTATGGCGTCTCTGGCAGTGGTAAATTATTGCTAGCAGTTGGGAGATTAGCCGCTAGGAAGGGATACGCTTCTCTATTACGTTCATTTGCGAAGGTGAATCCACAATCAAATGATATCCGCCTAGTCATAGTTGGCAGAGGTCATTTGAGAAAACGATTGGAGAAATTAGCTTCTAAATTAGGTATTCGTGAATCAGTCACCATTGAATCTGGAATGCCCTTTGAAGAATTAGCCTCTTTGTTTCGTTCAGCAGATTTGGTTGTTTATCCCTCATATTATGAGGGTCAGGGTTTGATTCCACTAGAGGCTATGGCTTCTGGGACTCCTGTGATTACCGTTAATCATGGGCCTCTTCCTGAGATGGTTGATGATTCCGTGGGCCGTTTGTTCAAAATGGGTGATTGCGATTCAATGGCTGCAGCAATTCTTGATGAGATCAATGATGTAGATGGTCTCAAATCCAAAGGAATTGTTGGTCGTTCAAGAGTATTGGAGAAATTTACTTATGAGATCAATGCAACTAGATTTTCTGAAATATACCAGAGAGTAATGTGACTATCGATCTATCATTATTATTGCATCTGTTGGGCATGCTAGGACACATAAACGACATCCAGTACATGGGTCACGAAGCACCTTTGCTTTTCGATTTGAATCAACTTGTATGATGGGGCTTGCCATTGGTTTTTCATAGAGTTCGATGGCATCATCATCACAAACAATCGTACATTGGTCACATCCAATACATAGTTCCTCCTTGACAAATGCAACTGTTGTTTCTCCACCTTTGATAGTTGCTCTTTCTTCTGCCTTAGCTGCATTTAGTGCCATTCGAATGCGTCTTTGTGTGTCACCTCGGCGAGAAGCTACGTCCTCCCTCGTCGACATTGTACATGGGTGGAGCCTCTCATTCTCAAGTCTTGGGTTGTTCAGTCGAATTGATGTCCTAATGTCTGCCCGTTGATTTATGGGCGAGGATTCGGTAGTTCCTCTATCAGATGTAGACCCCGAGAAGTGGTATCAAGATTCAATTGCGATTATCATGCTTTTGTTGGGTCCAGCATTATGGTTAATCTTAGTCACGCAATTGAGTTTCAAGGTAGGGTGGCTCGCTTTTATTTGTCAAGTTCAGATTGGTTTCTACACTTGGTTAACCATTATTGCTTACGGTCATCGGCGTGCTGCAAGATGGACCTGGTGGGGCGTTTTGATTACTGCCGCACTTGGAGTTTGGTCATTGGTAGTAGCGTTGTTGTAATTACGCTTGCTTCTTTTCCTCTATTTGCCGTGCTAAGAAGGATACAACATCTAAGATTTCAAAGTCATGTCTTGGGTCCCCTTCAAATTTGAGGCATTCAAAGTGGGATACACACTTTGGACACGTTGTTAGCATTATTTCTGCACCTGTTGCCCGTACTTCCTCAAATCGTTCGATACGAAGCGCACGTGAATTTTCATTACAAGACATCATACTACTTACACCACAACATAGAGCATCTTCTCCATGATGTTCCATCTCAACAAGATCAACTCCTTCAATTCGATTTACTAAATCACGTGGTTCATCAAAGAGATTCATTTGGCGCCCCAATCTGCAAGGATCATGATAGGTAACAGTAGTTCCTTCAGGAACAGCCGCTTCAAATTCGTACCCTGACTCAATCAAGAATTCAGTAGTATGCATGACTTTGAGGTCATCTAGTTCGTAATCCAAAGCAAATGTGCGGAAACATTCAGCACAAGATGTAACCAATGTTTCGATTCCACTTTCTCCGAGTTTCTTTTGGTTGTATGCTTTCAATTTCTCGAAAACTTCGGTCATACCCTGCCATTTCTGATCATGTCCGCAGCATTTGAGGAAGTCTCTACCAAGATATGAGACCTCGATTTCAGCATCTTCAAACAAGGTGAACGCAGCATCAGTGGTTTGGCCTAGATTCATTTTTCCTTCATTCACATGGCTGAAAATCATCTCTTGGTCTATGTAATCTACACAACCGGGATAGTATCCTATAGAGGAGTCAATAGGGTATTCTTCAGTAGGTGCAAATTGGTCTTCTGCATTTTCGTCTGCTTCTGCAATGATGACTGCTTGTAGAATTGAATGAGGGATTACTGCCTCAGGGGCTCCTCCCACGATAAGGCTTCGTCTAATGTCGATGTACGAATCATAGTCGACTAATTGTGGACATGCATTGGTACAAGCGGAACATGTTAGACAAGAATATAGCGGGACTCCATCATCTTCATTGTTCCATGAATTATAGATGATGTTCAATTTATCACCTGCATTGAATAGTCGTACAGGACATGCATCATCACACAAATCACATCCATAGCATTTGTTCATTTCATATTCGTACCCTCTAGCCATACTGCGCATGAGGAAGAAGACCAATGCACCTACTCCTAGGCAAGGAATTACCAAGGAATAGGTTAGCTTAGCATCCAAACTCTTTGGATTCTTTTCAAATGTTGGATTTTCTAATGTGTAGTCGGATAATGTATCCGCATTGTAGATTGTAGATCCAGTGAGGATATTCATTTGGTTAACATCAGAGAGGTTTACTGCAAGTCCGTTTTCGTTCAAAATTAACGGTTGGAAGGCCGTAATAGATACATCTGTGATTACATTTCCAGTATCATCCAATCCAATGGTGCTAATACTGTAGTCGAGTGAATAGGAGGTGCCACTGCTTACCTTCAATGCTTGAGTGTTGCACGTATCCATTGAGGTTAATATTGCTCCACTCACGTCTTTAACAATCAATGAGATAGTATGGACGCCTGAACCTCTTATTGTGGTTCTAGCATTACAAGTAACATCAACGAAAACGGTGTCGACTCCAAGGTTCGGAACTTGCATGATTCCTGAAAAGGAATGAACTACAGCAGAACCATCAGAAGAACCAGGGTATGTGGACCCATTGAATAATCCATTTCTTCCGGAGGTGGAATCAACATGATTGTTCGCATTGTTGAAATCTATGATGTGACTTTGTGTCGGTTGGAAAATCCCCCAATTAGTGAATTGTTTAGCCGGCATCACGCAATGATCTTCGTAAGCCCAAGCCCCTGTATCGAAGTGTTCATCATTCCATGCATTTGATTTAGAAGATTCACTGTAAGATAGGCAAAGCCCCATCATTTGTTCATGATGATGGCTTTCTTCGATTGCAATCAAAGTATCTGCAGGTTGACTTCTAAGAGTCTCTAGTTCATCGATTTCTTGCATGGCTCCGAATCCACCCATGTCCCAGAATCCGTTATCGTAGACTGGCCAAGTTACTGAGCAGAGTAATAATGCAATCAGAAATGATCCGAAAGCAACGTTTCTATTACGGTTAGGAGTAATTCTTGCACCTTGTGTTTTCACTAAGAACCAACGAATGCCGAAATATAGGATTGCGAAAATGAACACTCCCGTGAGCAACCAAGGTATGCTGTTGAACACCTCTGCAAGCCATGGTTCTCGAGTTCCGCAGGATAATCCTGCATGGGAATTCATTTGACAGAAGTCAGTTCTATTCTTACCATATAAATCCAAGAAGATATTAATTGAATATACTGAAATGAACCATACGTGGGCAAGATAGACCATTCCAGCTGTTGCAAACCAAGGGTCTTCTACACCTCTCTTTTCTCTTCCACCTATGAATGGAGGTAGAGCCAGAATTGTTACTGGGATGCCAGTGATTGCAGCTCCCCACCAACCTGCATTCCACGAAATAATCGGTGTGCCGAAGAAGTTTCCAATAGCAGTAGGCAAAGGAATGTCAAATTGAGGCAAGTATTCTCCTAGCCGGAGATACCCATACGAGAAAAGCACATACCAATCTGGAAACACGAACCCTGCTTGAGCAAATGGGTCAGCAGCATTGTGGAGAGGAGGAGGAATTAGCCAAGAATAGAAACATAAAACCATTAACACTGCCATTGCGATAATAGTGTCTCGAAGAACTTCCTGTGGCCAAAATGCATGGCCTGTGAAAACCCTTCTCCGCTCTTGTTCTGCTTCAATTAATTGATCACGTTCCTGAACATAAGTGTCGGCGACACGGCCCAAACGTTCGATAATCCCCATTTTTTCACCTCCTATCAGTGCGGTTCAGCAACTCCTTGTACCCAAACGATGAACAAATGAACAATAATTAGTGTTGTAACAAGAACTGGTAGGATGAAAACATGGATGAAATACATTCGTGTAACTGCCTGATATGTCAGAGTACTCCCTCCAAACATTGCAGTAGCAACCCATGGCCCAATTAGTGGAGTGGCATTTGCCATATTGATTCCGATTGTTGCTGCACCAAATGCTAATGCATCCCATGGAAGTAGATATCCAGAGTATCCAAAGAAGATAGTGAAGAACATTAGAGCTACTCCGATAAGCCAGTTAAGTTCTCTCGGGTTTCGATATGCTCCTGTGAAATATACTCTACACATATGTAGGAAAACTGATGCTACCATGAAATGAGTAGTCCAATGGTGAATAGAACGGATGATGTAGCCGAACGGCAATTGAGTCATGATGAATTCCATACTCGCATATGCTGGAGTAGGATCTCCCTGCCCCCCTGGGACGTAGTAGATTCCTAGAATTGTTCCCGTAATCACTAGGATGATAAATGCCAAGAAAGAAATTCCTCCTAGGCAATACAATGGATACCAATACCAAATGATTCTCAATTTATATTTCTCAGCATGAGTAAGTGGCATTTGGCGATGCATGCTGTAATACGCATCTCTAGACATGGCCCAATAATCCTGTATTCTGAATCGCGTATCCATCCATGAGAATGCCCAAAGGAATGTCTTCTCCATTAGCCCCATTCCTCCTACAGTAGAGGTAGTTTGAACCGCTCTCAAGATCTCCTTTCTAGGTACTTCTTCTCGTTCCTTTCGAAGAGTAAAAGCGACAATAACAAGAATGACTGCTAGGAAAATCCAGAGTATTACAGATTCAATCATTTTTTCACCTCAGTCACAGAATGTATACCAGTCAATGTAGGTCGGTAATGCTTCAATTACGCCTCCATTGACCTCAAATGGGATTAACGGCATGCCCACTGGAGCAGGTCCACCTGTTAATTTGATTCCAAAGTATTCGAACATGGTTCCGTTTGTTCTGTTGCGATTCTGGTTTTTCTCTATCATGGTGGGGTCATACCTACTTGAATGGCAAATACAGAACAATTTGTTTCCACCAGAGTCTGTGCCACCTGGATACCAGGTGTCTGCAGTAAAGTCGTTTGGAACGAGTTGCCATCCTGGAATGCAACATAGATGTGGGCAGCGACTGAATACAATAATCATATTATTGTGGATTGCAAGATCTGCATATGTTGCATCTTCCTGCATGTCTCCACCATATCCAATATATGCTCCAGATAGGTCGTATCCATCTCCGAATTGGAAGCGCGGTTTGTTTTCTACTGCAGCAGTGCCATCATTTTCCTCATGGGGGACATAAATCACAGTCACGGGGAGTCCACTCCAAACACCTGCTGCACCTGCCATTCCAGTAGATGAGTTGGCAGCTTCGGCTTCGAAAACTGATTTAGTCATTGGTTCCAAATGCAGATTGCCATACCATGCTGTGTCTTCCGCTCCAGAAGGTACCCAGAATCGTACTGCTGCATCTCCTCCAGCACTATCTGCAGTACCCATCAAGAGTGAAGCAAAACCAATGGAACCAAGAGACGCAGCAGCGATAACACCTGCTGCACTATTGAATGAATGACGAATAAAATCCCGTCTGTCAATCATTCTAGTTCCTCCAATAGTAATTTCTTCAATCTCACTTGGAGAGGGGCGTAACTTGAATTTTCTACTCATTGTAACCCCTCATGCCTCGTATTTTTTCCACGTGTCTGTGTCTTTAATTGGAATATATTTGTTTCTTCGATGCTTTACAATTACCAAATCAGGTAGTACAAAGCGAAGGTAAATCACTCCCATCATAATTAGAGTGAGTAGGGTCATGCCTAGGTGGAAAGAAAGTTGCTGTTGGTCCCAATGATTTAGTAGACCATAAGTTAGAGTAAATGACCAATATGTTGTCCAAAATACACCCCAAACAAAGAAGAGGACTACTAACCCTGATTCTGCAGCTGGAGATATACTAGCTCGTACAACAGTTCCAGGTTCAGGCTTATTGAAAACGCCATGGTTAATCGCTGATTCGTATTGTTCTTCACTTAGAGAAACACCTTCTAGTGCTGTTTGGGCATCTGCTATCGAGACTTTCCCTGACTTTACTTCTTTAAGCAACGTGAGGACCTGGTCATTATTCACAATTGATCCCCCCTTCTGAGATGTTTGATGCGGAGTCGGAGTAAATTACTCCTACCTTTGTAATGGCTACTGAATCCATATCTTAAGAAGAATCCACAAAAAATGAGGACGAGAATAACTGACAAGAATCCGAGAAGCCCCAACCAATGTGCTCTGAATTTGGCTCCCATGTGGTGCAAATCAGCGTGTCCTGAAGAGGGTGGAGCAGGAGGTTCAATGTTCCCGTCACCGGAGAATACTGTTCTTCTATTCCCATCATCTTCTCCTTCAATAATTACTGCTGAAAGTCGATTCCACATGTCTTGAGGTCCAGGTACACCGTCTCCATTGACGGAATTGCCAACTAACCAAATTGTAACTGGGCCGCTCTCTGTGGCGGGGGCAGTCCAAACAATGTTCCACATTCTAGATTCTAAATTGGCTCCAGCCTTGGTGTGAGTGAGGGTTTGTTGATCATCACTTGCAGGGCCATTGAATGTCTCTGGAGACGTAATCACATGATTTTCTGAACCTTCTCCCGCACCAAGAATGCCTTCTGAGACTCGCATGGAGAATCCTGCGCTGTAGTCCGTACCTCCACCATGGTATTCTGCCCCGCCAATAATTTGAATCATCATTTCATATGTTTCCCCAGGAGTATAAGTGGTCGGGACGTCGTCAAGAATTATTGTGACACTGTCGCTCGGATCTGCATTATGGCAAGTACATCCTGAAATCGCAACATCTCCTTTTCCATCTTGGTCGAATCCGATGCCACCTGGCCACGCGTATACCGAAGAGGGGCTAATTGCTAGAATCGTGACTAAGAGGCACATGGCAATTACCCTTCTCAAAGGTGCAGTCCACGGACTGTCAGTGCCCATACTTCGACCGACCGGAAAAGGGGATATTAACGTTGGCTACGTGAATCGTTTTTTCGGTGGACAGCGGGGCATCTAGAACTCTGGTAATACTGTCCTTTTTATTCAAAAATTAGGTGCACTATTTATTGGCTAATTTTTCCGCATGATTCAAACCCCGTCACCTCCGTTCCAACATTATGGCGGGCCGAACTTGGAAGAACACGTATCGTCTCTCAGATACTCAACTTGAGCAGTTAGACCGTGCTGAATCATTGTTGGAATCAATGGATTTAGGTCATGCAGAAGAATTACTTCTTGGTATGCTTGGAGAGGATCCATTATGCATTCCAGTTCTCTCCAATTTAGGTCATTTATATGGTCGTCACTTATCTGAATTTGAAAAAGCTGTTGAATATTATACGAAAGTACTCGAAATTGAGCCAGATAATGCCTGGGCTAGAGATGAGCGAAGAAGGTATCAAAGATATTTGACTTATGATGAGGATTGAGTGGGAAAATGCATGATGGTTCCCTTCTAATAATTGGTGTAGGTGGGGTTGGTTGCCGTTGGGCAAAATCTGCTTATTCAGGATTAGAATCTGTCTCTGAACTTCTTCTTGTTGATGCGGATCCTAATTCTTTTGATAATTCTCCTGAAGCATCGACTGTACTCATTGGCCCTGAGGATGTAAATCAAGGCATCATGCCTGAAATCTCTAGTACATGGGCTAGAGAGTTTGCTCATGTATTTAGTCGAATGTTGGACCGATCTGAACTGGTTTTGATTTCAACTGCATTAGGAGGAGGAGTTGGAGGGGGAGCGAGCATTTGGATTGCCGAACAAGCACGTGCTTCTGGTGCTTTGGTGGTTACTATCGCAGGTCTTCCTTTCGATGACCAGGTCTCTAGGATGCGGTGGGCAAGACTTTCCAGACCTCGATTAGAGTCTGCATCTCATGCCACAATTGGAATTTCACTCTCTTCACTATCACAACGTAGTGTGAAAAGAGGTATACCTTGGGAAGATGGTGGAGGATGGGTTTCGAGTCTAGTAGGGGGTTTAATTCGCACTCAAGCACGGATGGGGGTAATTAACCTAGATTTGATGGATTTACGAACAATTCTATCTCAAGCTGGTAGGTCAACAGTTCTAGTCGGCGAAGGAATGGCAATTGATCCGGAACGATTATTCCGATCAGCATTTGATGCCCCCCTTGAGAGAATGGACATCGCAAATGCAGCAGCTTGTTTACTTCATATCGAAGGCGGAGGGGCAGTTTCGTTAGGCGATTTTGATCAGATTGCTGCAGCATTTACTAGAGGTTTGCATGAAAATTGTAATGTGATTTATGGAGCATCTATCGATAAGGAAATGACTGGAGAAGTTAGAGTGATTGCAGTATTATCTGGACTTTGAATGTTAGATTTCATTCAATTCGTTGGTCAATTCTTCTATTTCCAAATCTGTTTCTTCATCCTCATCATTAATCTCGGTACGTGTTGGCCTTGAAATTGTGGTTTTCATCCCAATTAGTAGAGTAAGTGCTGTTAGGATATGTCCTGCTCCCAATGTTTGCGAAATATTGCCTAGAATAGGTAGAGATTCTGTAAGTCCTGACATTACAGTAATCGAACCAGCATATCCAAAGCCGAATGCAATCGCCCAATGTATTGCCGTATCTTTTGAAATAAATTTGATATTGCTTTTATTACGATTAGACATTGCCCATACTGCACTAACAACTGTGATGACCACTAGCATTGCTTCTTCCAATAACATGGCACTAGTTTCGTTCCCTGATAGTCTTGACCAAGCACTAGAAAGGTGCCATGCGATTAGAACTATCATCAGTTGACTTGTCCTATGAACTCTAGAACGGTCACCTTTCGTCCACGATGTATCCATTGGGATAATTCCATCCTTCGCAATTTGTAAGAATAGAGCAATTACAGAAAAACAAACCAGTGTGTAAATTCCCCAAGAAAAAAGCAATGGATTAGTTCCAGTAATGTTTGGTATTGCAATTCCTCTTAATATTGCAATAATGATGGAAAAAATGAATGCACCTAGGAAGAGTCTCCTCAAGTCCCACGATTTAGGAGTAATTTCTTCAGAACGTTTGCTTGATTTAGACCTGATGATTAGGTCTCGAATACTACTTCTGAGTGCTAACCCTTGGCCAATAGACCAAATCACAAATAGAGATGATAGTGCGATAGCCCACAGGTCTCGAATATTCTTATCCCCGGCTATGGTAAAGAGAATAGTTCCAGATATCAATGTCATGAGAGATATTGGGAGAAATAATGGCCCTAAGATTCGCCCCAATGCAGATGAATAGCCATCTACTAGAAGCCATTTTTTAATGTGCGAATTATTTCCTATTATTCCTATAATGCTGTATGACCCCATTGCAGAAGTGAAGATTATTGCAGCGAAACCAGGATCGTCACTTACGGTTGAAACAAATGCGAAAAGACCCCCTGTTCCCGCAATTAATAGGAAAACATGAGGAAGGGTTCGAGGAGCTAAAAGTGTCTTAATTAGATCCCATGGGCTCTCTATTGTAGACTGGGTATTCCCCTCCCGCATATGTAATCGCATGGTGGGGACTGAAATAAACGGTCAACCCTGCTGAGTACATGGCGGCCCCTTCTAAGGCAAAGCGTCCAAAGCGACGCTGGGTCGGAATTCATGTGTTCAATGATGTGGGACGTGAAACCATAATTTCTATTCTTGAAGAGATACTCCCTTCTAGTTCTCTAAAATTGTATGACTTACAAAATGTAAATGAGAAATTATTGGGTATTGTGAGAATAAATTTGTCAGAAGCAAGTGATTTCATCTCTAAATGTGAGGCCGATTCTCGCCTACAGACAATTACTACTTCCGGTAAAATTCGACTTGTACGGGAACGTCTTGAACTTCCTTTACCTAATGTACGTAGGTGAAGCATTCATCACCTTTGGTCAATTGCGTATGTTATGGGCGGAGGAGGAGAGAGTGAACCTATCCCTGTTTGGGATCTCGCTTCTTTGATGGGGGCAATTATGCTAATTGGGACCATCTTAATGGCGGTGTGGATTCCATCACATGAAGTGAATTTAGAACCAGGTGCAGAGCCAGTTTGGCTTACGAGTGTCGATGTAGGGTTTCTTGGTTCTGAAGATGTAATTGAGATTTCAGTACTACCAGACGAGTCATGTATAGGGTTCAATTCGTCATCTTGTAACATAATGGTAAATGTAGGAGATGAAGAGTTATTATTTCCTGAGGATGAATGGTGGTATTCTCTGACCTCTACAAGAACTTCAGATGGTCCATTAGATATCTCAGTTGAAGGAACTGGAGATTATGAGGTAAAAATCAGTGTGCAAAGACAGCTACCATTGGAAGCACTTCCAGCAATACTTGGCCTTTTCTTGCTGGTATGGGG
>DASCRU010000129.1:0-5445 GCA_034400015.1 Candidatus Thalassarchaeaceae archaeon
GAGTTTTTGAGTGGACAATCGTTACAGTAGCATCTGCTCCTTTCTGTGCCAATAACAATGCTTGAGACATACCCACATTGAATGAACGGCCAATCACAACAGCCCTTTTACCTGCCAATTCAACACCTGCCCATTGCAACATTTCCATGACTCCAGAGGGAGTGCAAGGAATCTGCCCCTCATCTCGACCTTGTACAAGTCGCCCTAAATTAACTGGATGAAAACCATCAACATCCTTGGAAGGGTCAATCAGATCTGTAATTGCCAATTCGTTTATTCCATTTGGCAAAGGTGATTGAACCAAAATTCCGTGAATTGAATCGTTGGAATTCAAATCTTGAATAACTTCTACAAGTTCTTCAAATCTTGTTTCATCAGGTAAATCAATCCGAGTGCTATTGATCCCAAGACGTTGACATGCTCTTTGTTTTGCACGAACATAAACATGGCTAGCAGGGTCATCACCTACTATCACGACAGCCAAATGTGGATTAGTTCCTTGTTCTTTCAAAGCATCGATTCGTATTTGTAACCTCGATTCAATTGATGCAGCACAAGCTAATCCATCGATAACCTCAGCCGCCATCGAACATAGGCACATGAATCATGTGAATAATGTTAGTTATTGATGGAGCCTGCGGAGGGATTTGAACCCCCGATCGCCTGATTACAAATCAGGTGCCTTACCACTTGGCCACGCAGGCGCGTCCCTCCGACTCGGCAATACCTCTTGAATTCCATGGAACCACATTCAAAAGCCGACGAGGTACTCTTGGGTACATGGTCGGCGGTTCAGATACTGCCAAAATCATTCTTCCACCTCATGCAATGGCAAAGGGGGGCAACGATGTCATCTATGCATGGTTGGCACGTTATCAAGCTGCGAAAGCCAATGGAGAAGATGTAGTCAACGGGACAATTGGAGCACTTCTTGACGATGATGGTGAGTTGATACTAAATCCGGCGGTTGGACAAGCCATCAATGATCTTCCAGATATGGACAAAGGAGCATATTCGCCATTACCTGGACTCCCCGCATATAGGGAAATTGCACAACGTCTTGCCATTGGTCCGAGAATCGATGAATTCAGAGATTCAGGGATGAGTACAGATTCAGTCGCTTCCCCTGGAGGTTGTGGTGCACTATACATGTCGGCTCGAAATCTCTTGACTCCAGGAGATTCAATACTAGTCAGGAGCACATATTGGGGCCCATACAGAACAATTGCCGAGGAATGTGGATTAGAATTGGATGATTGGCCACTGGTTGGTTCGGAATCTACTATCGACGAATCGATTCTTAGAATGAAATTAAAAAATCATGCATCAACTCAGGGGAGAGTGCTTGCTTGGTTAAACGATCCTGCCCATAACCCAACTGGAATGAGTCTAAACGAAGACGAGCAAAGACAGGTGCTATCTTGTTTCTTGGATTCAGCCAAACAATTCCCTGATGTCGGTTTCACACTTTTGCTGGATACAGCGTACGCCCTGTATGCTGAGAGACCTCATGGGTGGACTGATTTGTTGATTGAGGCTGCAGATGATTGGCCGTCTAATCTACTAGTATGTTGGGCCTTCTCTGCATCAAAGAGCCATACAATCTATGGGTTACGATGTGGGGCACTAGTAATCGCTCACCCAGATGCTGAATTTGTAGAACGCATGATACCAATGCTTGTACACACAGGTAGAGGCACTTGGTCAGGCGCACCAAGAATGCCCCAAGCCACTGTAGCCATGATTCATGATTCACATGAAAGAGAAATGACATGGGATGCGATTCGTGCAGGGCTAACTGAAACGTTGGTTCAGCGAAGAGCATTACTTCTGGAAGCTGGTAAAGGATTGCCATTTGACCCAAGTCATGATGGATATTTTGCCCATATATCGGACCCAAATCCTGTAGAATTATGTGAAGCAATTGCTGAAAGAGGAGTATACGTGGTTCCACTATCCAAAGGAGTTAGAATTGGAGTTTGCTCCCTTCCAACTGATAAAGCATCTCGAGCAGGAAAGGCAATTGCAGATGCATGGAATTCATTGGGGCGACCGGAGGCCTAAACGTGGTCAAATTTGTTCGCACTAATTTCCTACTAAGTGGATGGGTTTGCATTATTCTAGGGGCTTCTATCTCAATTGCTATTCCAGATAGTTTAGGACTAATGTTGGCCATCCCATTAGGAATTGCAGGGATAATTTTGTTGATAATTGGTATGAGATCGGATCCAGAAGAGCGAGTAAACCTCGATGAAATGCGTTCATGGGCTCCAGATGAAGGACCTATGAGAGAAGCTGGAAGAGTCATGTATCGAATTGATACGTTGCTAGACCCACCCATCCGTTCAACCATCAAATGTGGCTCATGTGGCAAGGTAGAATGGGTTGATGGGGGAAAGCCAAAGAGTTGGTCATGCCCTCACTGTAAGACGCAACTTTGGGAAGAAGAATGATTTCTAGCGAAGGCGTCAATACGGATACGATTCTCCCAAGACCAATGGCAGACCTCGGGAACAATGAGCGGAGAATGCTCAGAGCCATGCTGAGGGACCCAAATTCAGCATGGACTCTCCCTCAATTACTGGAGGCGTGTGATTGGAGCGACCAAGCACATGTAGCAGGTGCTGGACTAGGTTTGGAAGAGGCTGGAATGTTGGTGATTGAGGAGGTTTCATCACAACATATCACGCTAGGAGAAGAAGGAATTAAAGCATCAGAAATCGGTCTCCTCGAATCTCGATTGATTAATTGGTTACTCGAACGTGAACCAAAACAACGAACAATGTCTAATCTAAATGGGAGTTTTGAAAAATCAGAAGCAGGGCCGGGAATCGGTCTATTGAAAAAATTAGGCCTTGGCCTTGAAAGAGGGCTACTCATTGTGCCAGAGGATATCACCTCCATCCAAACAATTCTACAAGAAAGAGAAGCTTTGATTTCCGAACTAAAAGAGGGAGGATTAGATTCAAGTTCGTTAGATAGAGAATTGATTTCATTATTCCAATCTAGGAAAAAAATCATCGAAATCAATGAATCCACAGTTAGAACATGGAAATTAAATGATACTGGGATTAAATTCGATACGAATAGTCTAGATGAAACTCAACAAATTGTGGACCTTACACCCGAAATGCTTCAGACAGATGAGTGGAGAAATGCAGAATTCAAGCGCTATGACGTAAATCTGCCCGCCCCTACTCCTGCAGGGGGGAGGCCACACCCAATGCAGTCATTGATTCAAAGAATCAGATCAATATTCCTTGAAATGGGATTCTCCGAGATTGAAGGAGACTTCGTTCGAACCGCAGGTTGGAACATGGATGCATTATTCATTCCTCAAACACATCCTGCAAGAGCCATGCAAGACACCTTCTATCTAGAGGACCCTCAAAGTATGCCTATCGATGAAAAATGGCTCAATCTTTGGGCTGATGTTCATGAAAATGGAGGAGATACTGGTAGTACAGGTTGGGGGGGTTCCTTCAACAGAGAAGAATCACAGAAAGGATTGCTACGGACACATACAACAGTGAATACAGTACATCACCTTGCTCAAGAACCCGACAAACCATGCAGGGTTTTCGGTATTGGCAGAGTATTTCGTCAAGAAGCAATCGACAAATCACATCTCCCTGAATTCCATCAAATTGAAGGTATTATCCATGAGCCAGAAGCGAGCCTTCCTATGCTTGTAACTACGCTGAAAACATTCTATGCGAAGATGGGGTACCCTGATGTTAGAGTAAGGCCAGCATATTTCCCATACACTGAACCATCACTTGAAATTGAAGTGAAATGGCGTGGAATGTGGTTAGAACTCGGGGGTGCAGGAATCTTCCGTCCGGAGGTGACTGAACCATTGGGGACAGAATGGCCTGTTTGTGCTTGGGGGATGGGGCTCGAAAGGTTGGCCATGCTAGTATTAGGGATGGACGACATAAGGGAGCTCTACCAACCTGACCTTCTCAAACTCCGCTCGATGCCAATCATCTGATTCGTAATCGGTGTCTAAGTTCAGACAATGGCGAAGACTTCATGTCATGAACGACATGGAAGATGGTCGTGAACAGACATCATGAGCCAGATACTGTGTCTGTTCAAGAGGTTCGAGAAGTCTTCTCAGATCGACGATGGACAATAATGGGGGCACTTCTTGGTACGTGTACTGCAATCCTATTGGTACATAGTCTGGAGGCTAACAATACTCCCTCATTTCAACGTGAATTAGGTTTGGGAATTCTTGCATCTACTATGCCATTTCAAATCGTTTATTGTGCACTTCATTTATTTGCACGAGAAAATGAAGAAAAGTTGTTGAAAAATGATTTGCAACGAATTGGTAATCTATCTGTGGTATGCCAAATTATCTCGTATGGTTCGATGATTGGAATTCTAATAATGTGGTATGGAATTTCGAGTTACGTCGGACCGCTTCTAGTTGCTTCTTCAATCGTAGCCTTCCTGACAGTACGATTCGTACTCTATTCATCATCGATAAATCCAGATAGTAACCCAAATTTAAGGGATTCAAAATCTAATGAGCATGTGCAGCATGATCATCACTATCTTGATTCGAACCATAGACCATGGTGACCAAATCTTCAACGAATAAATCTGCATCCCAATCATATCCAGACCAAGCTAATTTTTTATTCCCATCTTGGTCGAGAATGAAGGTAACTGTCGAATGACCCACAGTGTATTCAGTATCTGATTCAGCAGACTCTTCTTGGCCAGAATCACTTGAATGATCACCATGACCTTCATGACCTCCTTCGTCTGATTCATTTCCAGAATTGTTACTGGTTTCATTAGAATTATGGGAATCATGGGAACTATGATTGGAATGGTCAGAATAGATATGGTCATTATCGACAACAATATTCCAATCGCTCCAAACTTCTACCAAATCATCAGGATTTGATGAAGTTAGATGTGGCCAATCGAAACTATTTGCAGTAGTATAGTTGTTGAGAGCTTCAACAGTATCTCTTGCTGGGTCTATGGTAATAGAAAGAAATTTCACATCATTTTCAATTCCATGATCGGGTAACTTACTATCAACATAATTCAGAGTGTGTTCAATAGCAGGGCAAACATCTGGACAATTTGTGAAGATGAAGGCAACAACTACTACCTTCCCTTGGAAATCAGACAAGTTTACTTGGTTTCCATCTTGATCAGTCAGAGAAAAATCAGGGACCTCAACTGGGTTGCGATATTCAGTCCCATTATATTGTGCTGCAATTTCTTCTGTACCTGTACACCCAGAAAATGCGAATGAAATAATCACTAGTAGGGTAACGAATTTCTGCATATTAACTCGGAAAATATTTTGTGATATTAATCCATCGAGTATTAGAGCGCAAGTAACGCATCAATGTCTTCTATTACAAAATCAGGATTCCAATCAATATCTCCCCAGAAGACTCTTTGCTGCATATT